>NZ_JBBNLT010000030.1:0-1589 GCF_040092345.1 Collinsella sp. CLA-ER-H7
ACATTCCGCACTGATATCTTCTGTATTGAAGACGTCGATGATGCACCCGTATACCATTGACGTCGACACCATCAGATGCGGACCGCGCGGTGACCCCACATTCCGCTGGCGCCCACAGGGCTGCCCTCGTTTCCTGACATGTCCCGCGCGGGCCGCGGCGCGACGATACCGGCGCATGACCTAATAGGAGCATGGAGCGATACCGCGGACCCGATCAACCGCATTCTATCGCGCCCCGTCAGTGTGCCGTCTGCCCGGTCCAGGCGAGCACGGAAAGAACGGAGCGAGACATGAGAACCGAATCGACACCCGGCGCCCGCTGGCCGGTCTTCTGCGGGGTCGACACCCACGCCGACTCGCACTGGCTGTGCGTCCTGGACTGGAGGGGCCGCAGGGTCCTGTCCCGCCGGTTCCCCGCCGACGCGGCGGGCTACGAGGCGCTCGCCGGTGCGATCGCGGCGGCCGGGGAGCCGGCCTGCGTCGCGATGGAGGGGACGTTGTCCTACGGGGCGGGCCTCACCAGGCACCTCGCGTCGCTGGGGATGCCCGTGCGCGAGGCGCTCTCCCCGGCGGGGATGCAGAGGAGGCGCCCGGGGCAGGGGAAGTGCGACGAGGCGGACGCGGAGAGGGCCGCCCGCGCGGCGATGTCCGGCTCAAGGCTCGGGACCCCCAAGAGCCAGGACGGGTGGGTCGACGGGGTGCGCTGCATGCTCGCGGCGCGCTCCGGGGCGGTGAAGGCGCGGACCTCGGCGATCAACACCGCGAGGTCGCTGCTCACCACCGCGCCGGAGGGGCTCAGGTCGAGGTTCCGCGGCATGGGAGGGCCGAGGCTGATGGAGGAGCTCCCCTCCGTGCGCGCCGAGGGCGCGCTGGGCGCCGCGCTCGGAGCGCTGGCGGACCTGTGGGCGGCGGCGCGCGACGCGGCGCTCGACATGGAGCACGCGATCGAGGCGTCCCCGGAGGAGAACTGCCCCGCGCTGCTGGCGATGTACGGGTGCGGCCCCGTGAGCGCGGCCAAGCTCGCGGTCGCGGCCGGGGACAACCCGGGCAGGCTGCGCTCCGAGGCGTCGTTCGCGGCGATATGCGGCGCCTGCCCCGTCCCCGCCTCGAGCGGCAAGACCGTGAGGCACAGGCTCAACAGGGGCGGCGACCGGCAGGCGAACAGCGCGCTGCACGAGATCGCGAGGCAGAGGGTCATGCGCGACCCCGAGACCGCCGAGTACGCCGAGAGGGCGAGGGCGCGGGGGAAGAGCGACAGGGAGGTCATGAGGTGCCTCAAGCGCTACGTGGCCAGGGAGGCGTACCGGGCGCTGATGCGCCCGCACGAGGTCAGGAGGCCCGAGGACGCCTCGGAGCTCGTGGCGGCCAGGCGAGCGGCGAAGGTCAGCCAGGTGAGGGCGGCGTCCATACTGGGCACCAGCGAGAAGTACATCTCGATGCTGGAGAGGGGCCAAAGGGAGCTCAAGCCCATAAGGAGGGCCTACGAGGCATGGGTCGAGGCCGGACTTCCGCTCGATTGGGACAGGCAAGCCTTCGAGGCCGAGCGCAAAATGGATTCTAAAAAACACCTTGCCAAATAGGAGCGTCAG
>NZ_JBBNLT010000031.1:0-1573 GCF_040092345.1 Collinsella sp. CLA-ER-H7
TCGTTTCACGTCACCTTGCTCGCTCTGGCGGGCTTTCGCTCATATGACCCAATCCGCTGTCAAGAGCCACAATGGCCCCGCCGACCGCTTGCAATCGGTCGGCGGGGCCTGCCGTTAACCCGTCCCGGTCCGCCCCCGGCATGTCATCGACGCCTTCGGCTCAGTCTCATATCCGCGGATACCGTTCTGTCGGCCCGCACTCCATTCCTTCGGCGGGGTTCCCCAAGTCTGTCGAGGCGCATGCGGAGGGCTCCGCGCGCACAGCGAAATAGGGGGTATCCCCGAAGGCCGCCCGGCTCGCCGGGACGGGGGCCATGTCTATTCCGCGCCCTCCCGGCACATCATGCCGAGGGCCCAGAGCCACCTCACGAGCTCGGCCGCGGTGGCCGCGTTGGCCTTCGCCGCGGGCATGCCGCGGGCGAGCATCTCCTCGCGCCGCCGCAGGAGCCGCTCGGACCCCTTCCTCCCGTGCATCCTTATCTCGAGGGGCACGCCCGTGTCCCTCGGCATGAGCTTCGGCTGGTGCCGTGCCGCGGCGTAGCACCATGAGCCCTCAACGGCCAGCTTCCTCACGAGCGCGTTGCCCGCACCGCTGATGCCTCCGAGCCGCACGGAGTCGCCACTCGACCTCTGACTCGGCGCGAGGCCGAAATAGGCCGTGACCTGCCTTCCGGAACGGAACCTCGTGAAGTCGCCGACCTCGGCCGAGAAGGCTGCGGCCAGCGCGAAGGCGCAGCCCTTGATCGACTGGAGGGCGGCCACCTCCGCGGCGATCGGGCTGGCATCCACGGCGGCCCTGTACTCGGAGAGCAGGTCCGCCCGGGCCTCCGCCGCGGCCTCGACCTCGTTCCTCAGGGCGGCGAGCGTCCGAACCCCGCCATCGTCCTCCGGCCTGACCTTGTCGAGCCACCTCAGGAAGTCGTAGGTCCAGTACTTCCTCGGGTTGCCGGCGGGCGTGGCGCCGCCGTAGACGAACCCCCGCTTTGCGAGGAAGGCGAGCAGCCGCTGCTTGGCGGTCGCCAGGCGCGCGGTCGCCCCGTCGTAGGCGCCGGCGAGGTCCCTGATGCCTTCGACCTCGGGGGAGGGGGCCCATACGGGGGAGATGTCGTGGGCGAGTATCGCCTTGGCCATCCTGGCGGCGTCGTTCCTGTCGTTCTTGGAGGCCGAGTCGGCGGCCGACCTGGGGATCTTCGAGACCGCGGCGACGACGCACTCGACGCCGAGCCCGGCGAGCCCCCTTTGCGGGGCGAAGCCGAGGTAGCCGCTCTCGTAGGCCGCGAGCGACGGCCCGGGGAACCCATCCATCCACCCGGCGATCTCGCCCCAGGGGTTGCCGGGGAACCTCCTCGTCACGGCCTCGCCGGTGTCCGCGTCGAGGGCGCAGACGGTGGTCGACCTCAGGTGGACGTCCATCCCGAACGCGGTAGAATACTTTGGCATGGGAGCCTCCCAACCTCGTTGCGGCGCGGCTGCGCCTATGGCACTTCAACATCATTGTCGCAGCCCCGACCCGCGGTCACGAGCGGGGGCTCCTATCTTTTTAGTGCCCTCGGATTGGGTCATAGTGTCTGTC
>NZ_JBBNLT010000032.1:0-1567 GCF_040092345.1 Collinsella sp. CLA-ER-H7
TTCCTTTTAATATGAGCAGGACATTGTCAAGAGGCAAAATCGGGCCTGGCCCCAACGATATGGGGTCAGGCCCTCTCCCTATATCAGCCCGTCCGCGGCGACCTCGGCGTGTCTTACCGACGCTCGTCTTTGCAGTTTAATATCCGCCCGCGGCGATCTCTCGCTGGGCAATCCGTTGCTACGGCTGAGGCTTCTACGTCGAACCGACAGTCTGTGCACGCGTGTGGCGCCCTGGGCGCTCGCAGAAAAGGGACCTGAGGTTCGCCTCAACGGCTTCGGATCGAACCGCTTCCGGGGTGACTGGCTTATGTGCGGGGGACCGCCCCCCTACGCCTCCTCGGCCATGAGGCCGACCGCCCATACCCAGCAGGCGAGCTCGCGCGCCGTGGCCACGTTCGCCTTGTTGCCGTGGACCCCGCGCGCGAGCAGCGCCTCCCGCCTCTCGACCAGCCTCCGCACGCCCTTGGCGGCATGCCTCCGGGCGCCCCGGTCCGGGGCCTGGCCCCTGGCGAGGTCCTTCGGCCGCCCCGAGCACGTCAGGTAGTGCCACGCGGCCTCGACCAGCGTCTTCCTCAGGTGCTTGTTGCCGGCCTTGGTGATCGCGCCCCTGCGGTCGCTCTCCCCGCTGGAGTGCTCGGAGGGCGTCAGGCCGACCCATGCGGCGAACGACCGGGCATTCCTGAACCTCGAGAACTCGCCGGCCTCGAACACGAGGTCGGCGGCCGTCGCGGTGTCGACGCCCTTGAGGCAGCGCAGGGAGTCGACCCTCTTCCTCCACCTGGGCTTGCGGGTCTCGGCCTCGACGAGCCCCTCGAGCCGCGCCTTGTCCTCCGCCGCCCGCCTGACCGCGTCGACGTAGTAGGCGAGCACGTCGTTGTCGGCCCCCTCCGCGAACCTTATCGACTCGATCCAGGACCAGTGCGCCCGGGTCCAGTTGCCCTTCCTGCGGCCGGTGGGCGTCCTCTCGTCGAAGACGAGCCCGTGCCTGAGCAGGAACTTGGAGAGCCGCTGCTTCGAGCGCGAGAGGTCGTCCCTCGCGTCCTCGAGCGCCCTGGTCAGGTCGCGGGCGGCCTCGCACTCGTCGTCGGGGACCCATACCTCGACCACGTTGCCGACCGACAGCATGCGGGCGAGGAACTCGGCGTCGTTGCGGTCGTTCTTCCTGCGCCTGTCCGCGCTGGGCTTGATCATCTTCGAGACGGCGCCGACCACGCAGTCGACCCCAAGGCCGGAGAGCCTCTTCTGCAGGTCGAAGCCCGTGACCCCGGACTCGTACACGCACCTGGCCTCGGGGTCCACGGAGCGGACCCACCCCGCGACGGCGCCGGCGTCGTAGCCGAAGGTCGCGCAGCGCACCTCCCCGGTCATGACGTCGAGGGAGACGGCCTTTATCGAGCGGGCGTGGACGTCGAGGCCGACGAAGGTGGTAGTATCGAGCATGGGAGCCCCTTCCATGAATGCGGCGTGGCCGCCGCGGCTGAATTAGACACTCACCATTGTCGGCCTAATCCGCGGTCTTTCATGCAGCAGGGGCTCTCAATGTTTTTATGTCCTGCTCATATCGTCT
>NZ_JBBNLT010000033.1:0-950 GCF_040092345.1 Collinsella sp. CLA-ER-H7
ACGATGACGCGGAACTCGTCGTCAAGGCCGGGGATCGCGAACTCGGCGGTGTCGATGATGTTGATGTCGGTGTCGCCGGTCACACCGCGGGTCAGGAAGGCGCGGACGCGCTCGTCGAGCTTGCGGTTCTCGTCCTCGCCCATGAACAGGAAGACCGGGACGCCGGGCTCCACGAGCTCGAGGGTGCCGTGGAAGAAGTCGGCCGAGGTGATGTAGCGGGTGCGCTTCCACTGCATCTCCTCGAGGATGCACATCGAGAACAGGATCGTCTCGCCCCACAGGGCGCCGGAGCCGATGAACATGGTGTAGGGGGCCAGGGCGTACTTCTTGGCGAGCTCCTCGGCGCGCGGCTCGAAGCGCTTGCGGATGTCGAGCATGTCCTTCCAGATATCCTTGGTCTGCTCGATAAACAGATCGAACTTGGGGAAGCAGCCGCGGCGGTTGAGCAGGCGCAGGCCGAAGCAGTCGGCGAGGTAGTAGCCCTTCTCGCAGCCGCCCGAACCATGGTCAGAAGCCATGGCGACGCAGTTCTCGGCGCCGACAGCCTGGCCGATGGGGCCCTCGGGCTTGGTCATGGCGTAGACGCGAATGCCCTTTTCCTTCATCTTCTTGACGGCCTCGAGGACCTCGGGGGTGGTGCCGGACTCGGAGGCGGTGAGCACGACGGACTTCTCGGTCATGCGCTTGTGGCCCATGGCGTTCCACTCGGCGGCGTGGATCAGGTAGACCTCGAGGTCGCGGTCGCCGAACTTGTTCATGAGGTACTCGAGCTGCATGAGCTCGTCCCAGGTGCCGCCGACGCCCATCAGGAACACGGCGTCGTAGCCCTCGTCGGCGACCTTGTCGGCGAGCGCGGTCATCTTCTTGCCGGTCTCGTAGAGCGCCTTGCCGTCCTCGAGATAGCCCTCCTGGTCGAAATGCATGATCTCGATCTTCTCGGTTTCCTTCAT
>NZ_JBBNLT010000034.1:0-907 GCF_040092345.1 Collinsella sp. CLA-ER-H7
GATCGTCATGGAAGACGAGGCTGCCGTCATCTGGCGGACCCTCCCTGCCGACCGCCTGCTCCATCGCGTCGATCGCGACCTTCTCGGTGATGCGCTCGGACATTGACCAGCCCACGACCTTGCGGGAGAAGGCGTCTATCACGGCTGCGAGATAGAGCCACCCTTCTCTTGTGGGTATGTAGGTGATGTCGCCCACCCAAAGCCTGTTGCGCTCGCCCACGGTGAAAGCGCGCTCTACCAGGTTCAACCGAGGGTCTCCCGGCTCGACCTTCTTCTGGATGCGGTGTTTTCGGGTCGCGCCCTTTCCGGCAAGTCCGAGCTTCTGCATGATGCGGAGCACGCGCTTCTCGCTCACGACGATGCCGCTTTTTCGCAGTTCGCGGTTGATGCGCCGGTAGCCGTAACGGCCCTTGTGCCGCTCGAAGGCCTCGACGACGAAACCTTCGATCGCCTCCCGCTCTATCTGGGCGTCGGACTTCTTCCGGCCGAGATACTCGTAGAAACCGGATTTCGAGACTTTCATCAGCCCGCATGCCTTCTTGATGGGGCCGATCTCGCCCCTATGCTCTTTGAGGAACTCGAACCTCACGCATGGTCTTGACTCAAGAAGGCCCGGAAATTTTTTAGTATCTCGTTCTCGCGCTCGAGCTCCTCGACCTTCTTCTTGAGCTTCACGATCTCGTAGTCCTTGTTGATCTTCGGGGAGCCGTTTCCGGGGAACGCGCCGTCTCCCATCTCCTCGTATTCGCGGGCCCATCTTCTCAGCGTCGAATCCTTTATGCCGAGTTCCTCCGATAGGCCTTTGACCGTCATTTCCCCGGACAGGACCACCTTTGCCGCCGAGACCTTGAACTGCCTGTCGTATCGCTTTCTTCTTTGGGTCATCTTGAACACCTTTCGCTCTTAA
>NZ_JBBNLT010000035.1:0-720 GCF_040092345.1 Collinsella sp. CLA-ER-H7
CCCCCTCTTCCGCCCTGAGGCACATCGCTATCTGCCGGTGCCCGCAGCCGTTGGCGGTGCGCGAGAAGATCTCGGCGGCCGCCTCCCGGAGCTCGGGGCGCGTGGGCCTCGGCGGGTGCGCGAGGGCGTAGTAGTAGGTCGACCGCTTGAGCTCGGCGCATGCGAGCAGGTGCCCGAGCGCGTGCCCCTCGGCGCGCAGGGCCGCGACCGCTTCGGCCTTCGCCCTGGTCAGAGCCCGTCCCTCTCGACCAGGGCGCGTAATTTTTTTAGGTAGGCCACCTCGGCCTCGAGCCTACGGCACCGCTCCTCGAGCTCCTCCTCGCGGGTCCGCGGCCTCGCCCTGGAACCGCTCGGCCGGCCCTTGGGCCTCGGGCGCAGGGCCTCCGCGCCGCCCCGGCGGTATAGCGCGCACCACTTCTTGAGCGGCGACATCGACATTATGCCGAACGCCGCCATCGCCTCGGTCTTCGTCATGCCGCCGTCGACGACGGCGGAGGCGGCGGCGACCTTCTGCTCGTATGTGTACCTGCCCTGCTTTCCGTCCATGCGCAGCAGCACCTCGCTCCCGAACGCGCGGTATATCTCCTGCCATCTTCTCACGGCTTCCGCGGGAAGCGAAAGGGCAATCGCGGCAGATTTATACCCGTGTCCGAGCTCGAAGAGCCCTATGGCCGCCTTCCTGGCCTCGACATCATGCTTCACCCTCAAATCAACGCGCAT
>NZ_JBBNLT010000036.1:0-701 GCF_040092345.1 Collinsella sp. CLA-ER-H7
TCCGGTTCTCAAGGTGCACGCCCCGCGGCTGATCCGGTTCGACCGGGCCGCGCGGCAAGGAGATATATTGCCAGACCGGAGGGGCGCCGTGGGCGGGAATCGCGCACTCCATATTTTGTTCACAAATCAATTAACTGGGCTCCGAGTTGCTCAGAGTCACACATATGGTCATAAACCCTGGACAGACCGTATGACCTCGGGAATCTTGCTGTCCACTGTAGACATAGCATCTTTATACCCTCGTCGGCCTCCGCTAGTAAGCCCGTAATAAATTGAAGGACAACGTTAACAAACCTATAAAACGCCAGCGGGGGTTCTATCACTAATTAGATAGAGCCCCCGCTGGCGGAGTGTATTTGATTGAAACAACGTCCCTTAATTGATTTACTGGAAATAAGGAGCAAAAGATCCGTCCGGATATACGTGGCGACAGAACCCTGGAGCCGACTGAGCGCCACCAGAAAGCGACATAAGCAAGAAGATCGGCTCTACCTCACCGCGGACGACAACGATGCCCTCGACTAAAGTCAATCCGAGCACTCCTAAAACAGAAAGGGCAAATATCAGCTTATACAACGCAAAAAGGGGGAGGCCGCGAGGCCTCCCCCTTCTCAGTTCAAGCGTACGGCTCGGTGCCGTCCACCGGTCAGCGGCGCCCTGGCCTCCCACGGGCTGACCCCGCAGTACTCTCGGCGCGATGG
>NZ_JBBNLT010000037.1:0-544 GCF_040092345.1 Collinsella sp. CLA-ER-H7
TATCGAACGGCTCGCTCAGGCCGCTGCGTATACGGTGGTGGTCACCGTCGACGTGTTCGCCGATGGGATACGCTACGATGAGGGGACCGAGGCATGGAGGCGCGCGCTCTCGCGCGTAAACGCGGGCGTGGCGGCGCTGGCCGACCGCGCAGTCGAAGTGGTATGCGGGATTCCCGTGTGGATGAAAGGCGAAGGACCTACAAGGTGAAGATAGCAGAGGCAATCGGCGCGGCGTTCGGAACGTTCTCGCGCATCCCCGTCCCGAAATCGACATGGACCGATTTCGGGTCAACCCATGCGCTTGCCGCGTTTCCCCTAGTGGGCCTTGCGGAAGGCTTCCTCATAACGGCGTGGGGGTACGTGGCGAACCTGCTCGGCGTGCCCGCGACCATCGTCGCGGCCGTGCTTGTGGCGCTGCCTGTGGTGGTGACGGGAGGCATCCACCTAGACGGGCTCTGCGACACCTCCGATGCGCTTGCAAGTTGGGCCCCGCGCGAGCGAAAGCTTGAGATCATGCACGACCCGCGGGCGGGCGCCTTCGGGG
>NZ_JBBNLT010000003.1:0-215887 GCF_040092345.1 Collinsella sp. CLA-ER-H7
CCGTTCGATTCATATGGTTTTAGTATAGGAAAAGGAATTTCTCGGGGCCGCCTCTCGGCGGCCTTGCGAAAAACAAATCCAAGTTAGACCATTTCAAATGGTTCGATGTCTGCCCGGATGCGACACATCTGGTGTGTCCATCCTCGCAGTATCCGGTTCTCAAGGTGCACGCCCCGCGGCTGATCCGGTTCGACCGGGCCGCGCGGCAAGGAGATATATTGCCAGACCGGAGGGGCGCCGTGGGCGGGAATCGCGCACTCCATATTTTGTTCACAAATGAATAGGCCCCTCAGTCGCATCACTGAGGTTAAAACTGAAGCATTGGCTTCTGATATTGGCGATGACCAGCTGTTTTATGAGTATTGAGACATCGGTCATCTCTGGAGCGCTACTTTACTCCAAAGGCATCAGCCATTTGTTTCCCATCGGTAAAAGGCAGGTTTTGTTCGCCAAGCGTTCTTATATATAGACAGATACGGGTTCGAACCCATGAAAGGGCGACAAAAAAGACGGCCAACCGAAGTTGACCGTCTCGGCAATCTTTGGGTGGGCCGTCAGGGGTTCAGCCTGCTTCGCAGGCGGCCGCTGCGGCGCTTTCTCGCCTTGCGCGCTGCGCTGGCAAACGCTCACGCGTTTACTCAGCTCCGCGCCCCGACGGGTTTGAACCCATGTCGCGGCAACAAAAAAGCGACCAACCGGAGTCGATCGCTTTCTTTTCTATGGTGGGCCGTCAGGGGTTCGAACCCTGGACCTTGGGATTAAAAGTCCCCTGCTCTGCCAGCTGAGCTAACGGCCCGCGGGTGGCATTGTACCACGGTCTGGGACTATTCCCAACTCCATTGGCCGTTCTGGAAAATCACAACTTCACGTCCATCAGGCGTAATGCCCGTAATATCGATGTCGTCCGTGCCGATCATAAAATCGACGTGCGTGCTCGAGACGTTAACGCCATGCTCCAGGAGCTCCTCCTTGGACATGTCATACCCACCCTCGATGCATTCGGGGAAACCGACACCTAGCGCGAGATGGCAGCTAGCGTTCTCGTCATAGAGCGTATCGTAGAACAGAACACCACTTTCGCGGATCGGCGTGTTCTTGGAAATGAGCGCGACCTCTCCCAGGTGAGCAGCGCCCTCGTCAGTATCGATGATACTTGCGAGCGTTGCCTTGCCCACGCGGGCGTCGTAGTCCACCACGCGGCCGCCCTCGAACTTAATCCAAAAATCTTCGACCTTATTGCCGTGATGGATGAGCGGCATGGCCGAGTACACGATACCGTCGGCGCGCATGCGATCGGGCGAAGTGAAGACTTCCTCGGTGGGAATGTTGGGGAAGAAGGGGTGCCCATCGGGCGTCTTGCCCTTGCCGCCGGCCCACTCGTGACCTTTCGTCATGCCAATCGTCAGATCGGTTCCATTTGCCGCGTTGTAATGCAGGTAGTCGAAACGATTGTCGTTCAGGAAACGCAGGTTCTTTTCGAATGCGGCGTCATGGAGTTCCCAGTCGCTCTCTGGGTCCTGGCCATCGGCGCGCGCGGTGTGCAGAATCGCATTCCACAGCTTATAGATTGCAACCTCATCGGCGTCTCCCGGGAACACCTCGTGCGCCCAAGCCACGACCGGAGCGCCGGCGATGCACCACGGATTGATGTTGTAATCCAGTCCACGGCGGAAAACTTTGCACTGCGTATTCCTCGCCTTTGATGCCGCGGCCGGCTTGGCTGGATCGATGCCCTTGAGGGCCGCAGGATCCGCACCCTCGATAAAGACAAAGCAGGCACCATCCTGGGCCAAGGAATCCAGCTGCATGCGCTTCCACTCGGGCGTCTGCTCAAAATAGCTTTTCTCGACATGCTCGTACGTGAGCCTCGTCACGGCATCATCGGCCCAAATGACCGTCACGTGGCCGGCGCCGGCAGCATAGGCCTCCGCGACCACCACGCGCGCAAACGGCGCGCACTCGACCGGAGACTGAACGACGACCTCCTGGCCGGGCTTGACGTTTACGCCCTTGCGGACGACCAGACGCGCGTAGTTTTTAATCTTGGGCTCCAGGGCCTTCATGCCCTCCAGAGCCTCTTCGACCGTCAGGGCAGCTCGAATCATGTGCCACTCCATCTATCTATAGAACAGTAAAAAGGCGCGCCGCAAAAACGACGCGCCTTATATCTTAGCGATAAGTATGTATGCAAACGCTACTTCTTCTTGGAGTCCTTCTTGTCCTCCTCGGCAGCCGCGCGCTCAATAAGAGCGTTGAGCTTGTTCTCGGACATGCCCTCGGCCTGCGCGCGGTACATGTTGCGCAAGGGACGAATACGAGCGAAGTCATAGATAAAGTCGCCCAAAATGATGACGTAGGACAAAACAATGCCGACCATCTGGACAGGGCTGGACACCATGCCAGCGGGAGCGAAGTACAGCGAGGCCCAAATTGCCACGACGAGCACCATGCCAATGGCGAGCACAATCCACCAGATGCGACGGCGCTTGGTGTAGTCCTCGTCCTGCTTGAGGAGGATATTCGACACCGTATAGATGCGGTCCTCCTTGGCGCGCTGCTTAGCCTTGCGGGCGCGCTTCTCCTCTTTAGAGAGGCCCTCGAGGTTCTCGCCCTTCTCGAGCTCTTTGCGGCGTGCCTTAGACGAAGCCGGCACGACGCGAACGGAGCTCGCTGCTTGGCGGGCGGGCTTAGCAGATGCGGCAGACTTGCGCGCAACCCCGGTAACTTCGTGGGATTGCGTGCGCTTGTTCGTGGCGCTACGGGTACTCACTTATGCGTTCTCCTTCATGCTTGTGAACTGGGAGCCCGTGATGATCTGGAAGGCCTCGCGATAGCGCTCGGACGTGCCATCGATGACCTCGGCGGGCAGGTGCGGGGTCTCCCCCGTCATATCCCAGTTGGCCTTGAGCCAATTGCGGACGAATTGCTTGTCGTAGCTAGGCTGGATCTTGCCCTCCTCGTAGCTGGCAGCAGGCCAGAAACGGCTGGAGTCGGGCGTGAGGCACTCGTCGATCAGCGTGACCTTGCCATCAATAACACCAAACTCGAACTTGGTGTCGGCAATGATGATGCCACGGGTCGCGGCGTACTCGGCGGCAGCCTTGTAGATCTTGAGGGAAAGGTCGCGAATCTGCGTGGCGATGTCCTCGCCCACGATCTCGCAGCAACGCTCGAACGAGATGTTCTCGTCGTGGTCACCGATCTCGGCCTTCGTGGACGGCGTGAACAGCGGCTCAGGAAGCTTGGAAGCCTCGGTCAGGCCCTCAGGCAGCTGGATGCCGCAGACGGTGCCGTTCTCGTCGTAGGTCTTCTTGCCCGAACCGGTCAGATAGCCGCGGACGATGCACTCGATAGGAATCGTCTGGGCCTTCTTAACCAGCATGGCGCGGCCAGCGAGGTAGTCACGATACTCAGCAAACTCCTCGGGGAAATCCGCCGGGTCGATGGAAACGAGATGGTTGGGGACGATGTCGGCAAACTTATCGAACCAGAATGCCGAGATGCGATTGAGTACCTCTCCCTTAAACGGAATCTCGTCGGGAAGAATGAAGTCGAACGCAGAAATGCGGTCGGTGGCGACCATCAGCAGGTTTTCACCGGCATCGTAAATATCACGAACCTTGCCACGGGAATCCGGACGACGCTCCATCGTTGTCACGTGAGTCACTCCTTACCTAAATACGACAGAAATGCGGGTTCTTTCCCGCATGTTTTCGCAAACTCGGAGCGGCAGGGACGCGGCCCCTCCTTCACCGAATAGCGAAAAGCTAGTGCTCCATTGTAGTAGATGCCGCGTCTGCCGTGTGCTCGCGGGGCAGATGAATTGTAAAAGTCGTACCCTTTCCAAGCTCCGACTCCACGGATATGTAGCCATGGTGACGCTCGACGATCTGCTTGGTCACGGCGAGGCCAACGCCCAGGCCGCCAGCTTCGCGGGCGCGGCTGGCATCGGCGCGCCAAAATCGTCCGAAGATACGCGACAGATCGTCCTTGGCAATACCGATACCGGTATCAGAAACGGCAATGCTGACGTGCTTGCGGTCACTGAGCACCGACACCACGACCCAACCGCCCTCGGGGGTGTAGCGCATGGCGTTGCTCATGAGGTTGATAACACATTGCGTGATCATGTCGGGATCGGCCTCGACGACATCGTCGTGACCCTGGGTCTCGTCCGCAAAACGCAGGCGCAGATCGCGGTCGACAAACAGGCGCTCCTGGGCATTGACGATGGAACGCACGAAAGGAACCATGTCCACCGGCTCAAGGTTGAGCGGAGCCGCGCTGTTTTCCATGCGCGACAGGTCGAGCATCTGCTGCACCAGACGAGCCAAGCGACGCGTCTCGGAAGCAACGGTCTCCAAATGCTCATCGTCGGTGGGATACACGCCATCCTGCATGGCCTCGACCGTTGCGAGCATGGCCATAAGCGGCGTGCGAAGCTCGTGTGCAACGTCTGAGGTCAGGCGCTTCTCGTGTTTCATATCCTTCTCGAGCGAAGTGGCCATCTCATCGAAGGTCTCACCCAGCTGATCGATCTCGTCATCACCGCGCAGTCCCGTGCGAGCCGACAGGTCGCCGTCACGGATTTGCTTTGCGGTACTGGTGATGCGATGAATCGGCTTGGTGAGCATGCGCGACACGAGCGATCCGATAACGACCGAAATGCAGATTGCAACAACCGCGGCGAGGGCCATGGCGTTAAAGGTCTTCTCCCTAAACGCAGAGTCCGCCTTGGTGAGCAGAGCGTCGGAGCCGATGGCCCACAGCTTTACCTGACCGACATGCTCGCCGGAAGACGTTACAATCTCGACGTCAGCAACGCTATCGGAGTCGGTTGGAGCAGACGAAACCGGGCTATGCGATGCCCTCTTGCCGCTCGTGTCGTCGGTCGTAGCCTGGTTTTCGCGTACATCGGCGGTGGCGCTTGCCGAGGGCCAGGAATCGTCATAAACGATCACGCCCTTTTTATTGACGACCTGCATGCCCAGATCGTCGGAAACCAAACTCGACGTTGCGACCGTGCGCAGTTCTCCCGCGGTCCAAGAGCCGTTTTCCTCATATGAGGTTGCCAACTTCTCGGCAGCGGAATTTGCGATTTCGACGATATTGGAGCGTGTGTAATCCGAAAAGACCGTGCCCCACACAACAGAGACAACGCCCACCAGCACCAATACCGTCATGAGCGATGTCAGAGCAAAAGCAAGTGCCATGCGCGAGGGATAGCTCATCGTTGGCCGTGAATCGGAACGAGGCGTGTTCCAACTAGCCTTGGAACCCGCCTCGCTCTCCTGCTTGTGCTTTTGTCCGATTTCAAAGCGCGCAGGTGTCATATGTGATTTCCCTATTTCTCGTCCGACTTATCGGTCTTGGCCGGAGCCTCGAAGCGATAGCCGACACCATGGACGGTGTAGAGCCACTTGGGCTTCTTGGGATCATCGCCCAGCTTGGCGCGAAGATTCTTCACGTGGCTATCGATGGTGCGCTCATAGCCCTCAAAGTCATACCCGAGCACTTTCTCGACCAGCTCCATGCGGTTATACACACGGCCGGGATGGCGGGCAAGCGTGGTGAGCAGCTTGAACTCGGAAGCCGTCAGGTCGACTTCCTTGCCCTCGACCAAGATCTTGTGGCCCGAGATATCGATGACCAGATCGCCGAAGTCGAGTACCTCGACGGCGGGCTCGTCGGCCTGATGGGCACGGCGGAACAGAGCGCGAACGCGGGCGACGAGCTCGCGCGGCGAGAACGGCTTAATCAGATAGTCGTCGGCGCCGAGCTCAAGACCGATAATACGGTCCTCGATCTCACCCTTGGCAGTCAGCATGATGATGGGAACATCCGAGGTATCGCGAATGGTGCGGCAAACGCGCTCGCCGGGGATCTTGGGGAGCATAAGGTCGAGCACGACCAGGTCGAACTGATGCTTCTCGAACTCCTCGATCGCGGACTGGCCGTCGCCGACGCCCACAACCCAGTAGCCTTCGCGCTCGAGATAGGCAGCGACGGCGTCACGGATTGCCTTCTCATCCTCGACCAGCAGAATCTTTTTTGCATCTGAAGCCATAACACGGCCCCCCTGTCTCAATTAGCTAAGAACAAGCCCATTTTAACGCACCTGAGCCCGCCGGATGCCGCTATGACGCGGCAGCTCGGCGGGCGGTACTCACAATTACAACGCGTTTATTCCCCTGTTGGCGCCTTTTTAACCCCTCTAAGCTTAAAGAGAGAATAGGCGTGCAGTGACCGTCTCGGGTATACCCTGGCTGTTGCGTACCGTGGCGTACGTAAGAAATGAGTCCGACTTTCCCGCCGTAGCTGGATAATCGCCATACTCTAAAGCGCGGTCGGGCGACAGCAGCGAGCCATAGGTCTTGGCAGAGGTGTCGATCAGGAAATGCGACGCCTGTACCTTAACAAGGTATTTATTCTTCTTGCCAGCTGCACATGCGAGCGGCTCGCGGGACAGGAAGAGATACGGCCCTCCCTCATTACCGATATACGTGCCCATGTTGCCCAGGCTGCCCACGCCACTATAGGTCGCCTCGATAGAAAACACGAAGGTATCGCCCATGTATACGGCCTCGAAAGGCGAGACTGACGAGGGAAGAACTAGCTGGGCACGTTTGGTGTTGTTGCCGTCGGTCAGATCGATTGCCGTTATGCCGTAGTAGACGCCTTCGTCGTTGCGGACACGCGGCGAGATGGTCAAAATGCCGTCGCACGCGCGCGGGGCCGATGCAAAGCGGCCCGTCGATTTCCAAATTACCCCGGCCTTGGATTCATCAAGCGAGCGACGATAGCAAAACGAATCGCTACTCGTTTTATTGCCGCCTGCCGAAGGCATTTTATACCAGATGACCGATGACCCGAACGCCGTAAACAGGGGCGGATCATAGTCCTTGCCACCTCGATCGAGCTCAACCACGTCGCCAGAGAGCGAAGCGCCCGACAGATTTTGAGCGTAGAGCTTCCACGATGAATTGGCAAAGTTCATCTCAACCCACGCGAATACGCCGTCACCGGCACGGACATCGTAGAATGCATATCCCGTGCCCTCGATAGGATCCTCGATTAATGTGGTAAGCGAGCCATCGCCCAGGTTGAGCACACCGAGTGTGTTGGCGTGCAGTGCCGATGCGGGCGCCATCATCGCCGCGGCGTAATCGCCGTCGCAGTAGTACAGCAGCGTACCCAGAGGCAGCGTCCATGACGCCGCCGGCTCAAGATCGATGTCGACTGCCTCGTACTCATCCGTAATCGAGATGATTTTGGAATCATCCTTGATAACCTGCGGCTCGCCGGCGGCATCATCGCTGGTGCCCGTTTTTTTCGAGCATCCGGCAAGCACCGTGGCAGCGCCCGCGGCAGCCCCACCGAGTACAAAGCCGCGACGCGATATTCCGTTCTTGATGTGATCGGCGATACCCATTAGGCGATCTCGGTGCGAGCGGCCTCGATAGCGCGTGTAAGCTGGTCGGCGCAGGAGGTCTTTTTCATACCGCAGGTATTACCGGCGAGAACCTCGATTACGCGATCGGCAGGAGCGCCCTCGACCAGCTTGGAGATAGCCTTGAGATTGCCGTCGCAGCCGCCGGTAAACCCAACGCCCATCACCTTGTTGCCGTCATCGGAAAGATCAAGGTGAATATTGCGAGCACACACGCCCTGAGGCTTGTAATCAAACGAAATCATGCGATCCCCTCTCAGAATGTTATTCGAGACGACTATTATCCCCGTCTTTCCCTAAATGCAACGAGGCGCTTTGCCGGCAACACACATTACCAGCAAAGCGCCCTAAAAAGCTAACGTTATGCCCGAACCTACTCGAAGCTCAGCTGCTCCAGGCGATCGAAGACCGTGTCGATACGGGTGAGGAAGTCCCACGGATCAAAGATCTCGTCGAGTTTCTCCTGGCTGACGGTGCAGCGCGGATCGGCCTCGAGACGCTCCTTAAAGGTAGGGCCGGAGACACAATCCTGTACCTCGTGCCAGGTTGCCATGGCGTTCTCCTGCACAATGGCGTACGCGTCCTCGCGGGTGATGCCCGTGTCGACGAGGGCGAGCAGGACCTTGGAGGAGAAGATGAGGCCGCGTGTCTTGTTGAGGTTGGCCATCATGCGAGCGGGATACAGCTGCAGGCCGTCGATAACGCGGATGAGGCACTGGAACATGTGGTCGAGGGCGATGAAGCTGTCGGCCTGGGCGACGCGCTCGGCAGAGGAGTGCGAAATGTCACGCTCGTGCCACAGGGCGACGTTGTCGAAGGCAACCTGCGCGTTGGCCTTCACGACGCGCGACAGGCCGCAGACCTTCTCCATGGTGATGGGGTTGCGCTTGTGCGGCATGGCGGAGCTGCCCTTTTGACCCTTACGGAACGGTTCCTCGGCCTCGAGTGTATCGGTCTTCTGCAGATTGCGAACCTCGGTAGCGATGCGCTCACAGGTGGCCGCGGTGGTGGCAAGAACGCCGGCGAGGTAGGCGTGATGATCGCGGCTAATAACCTGCGTGGACAGCGGGTCGTGAACCAGGCCCAGGTGCTCGCAGACATATTCCTCGACAAACGGCTCGATGGAGCTGTACGTGCCGACAGCGCCCGAGATGGCACCAAAGGCAACGTTCTTGCGGGCATCCTCAAGACGGTCCAGATCGCGCTTGAGCTCCCAGGCCCAAGAGCCAAACTTCATGCCGAAGGTCATCGGCTCGGCATGGATGCCATGAGTACGGCCGGCGCAGAGCGTGTTGCGCTCCTCAAAGGCGCGACGCTTGCAGATCTCGCCGAGTTTTTTGACGTCCTCGATGATCAGGTCGCAGGCCTGGGTGAGCTGGTAGCACAGGGCCGTGTCGCCCAGATCGGAGCTGGTCATGCCATAGTGAACCCAGCGGCTGGGCTTGGGGTCGCCCTCGGGAACATCGGCATCGATGTACTCCTTCATGTTGGTCAGGAAGGCAATGACGTCGTGGCGCGTGACTTCCTCGATCTCATCGACCTTCGCCTTCTCAAAGTTGGCATGGTCGCGGATCCACTGGGCCTCGTCTTTGGAAATACCGATCTTGCCGAGCTCCGCCTGGGCCTCGCAGGCCAGAACCTCGATCTCCTGCCAAATGGCGTACTTGTTCTCGAGGGAGAAGATGTGTCCCATCTCCGGGCGGGTATAGCGATCGATCATAGCGGCTCCTTTTTGGTTATTGGCACGTTGGTCGTAACCCAACCATTGTACCGTGCGCAGGTGCAAGTATGGGCAGTAGGCATTAACCTAACATTTTGGAATTGGAGCGAGCAACGGGACGTCCGCGCATTTGCTTCGCAAATCCGCACCGGCTGCGGTCGGCAGACCCGGTCCGTGCACACGCACGGGCACAGCGGGTTGGACCCGACGTTCCCGAGGTCCCCCGTACTCGATGGAGCGGGCAACGGGACATCCGCGTATTTGCTTCGCAAATACGCACCGGCTTCAGGCGCCTGTCGGCGCCTTCGCCTGCTCGCTACAAACGCTTCGCGTTTGCTTAACGCTCGCACCCTGGCGGGTTCGAGTCCCGGCGCTTGGTAGTAAAAAGCACGGCAACGTAACGCTGCCGTGCTTGTGCTTTTTACTGGAGCGGGCAACGGGACTCGAACCCGCGAGTGTCAGCTTGGGAAGCTGATGCCTTACCACTTGGCGATGCCCGCATATGTGGGGGATAGTATAACGCGGTTGTCTTGTTCGATACAAGGGTGGCGATGCTTGTTTTAGCTGTGGAGATTCGTTTGAAAATCGCGTCAATTGTGGAGACGAGGACCTTTGTCTTTCTTTTCTTACCATCTTCTACCTGCACTTTTATCTGATTGTTGTATTTGAGCTCGATTTGTCAGAAATCGGGCAAGCTTTTGGTCAGGCTCCGGTACTTACCCGCATGAGCCTCGGGGGTAGCCTCATCCTACGCGTCGCAACCTCCCCATGCGGCGCACGAGGGATAAGGAGCAGCCATGTCCAACGCACCCACGCACTCTGTCCACAGCGCAATCGCAACAGGTCCGCTGCTCCTGCTCCTCTTCCTGCTTTTCGGCTGCCTGACACCGGGAGCCGCATTTGCCGTCGATGGCTACGATCAGCTCGGCTTCCGCACTATTAGCGATGATTGTGGGCCCTTCTTCATCGGCAAGTATGAAGCTCAAGACGCCTCGGTTGCCTACTGCATGAACCAGGAGCGCCCCGGCCCCACCAAGCCGGGCGGCCCATGGCTCAACTTTGATCAAGGCTGGGTGTGGCTCGACGACGAGTTCGCGGCAATCGTTTGTCACGGATATCCTACCGCCACGTCGTTTGGCGGTTACCATCTTTCACCCGATCGCGCCCGCGCCGCGACCCAGCTTGCCGTATGGATGCTCAACGGCACTACCCATGTCGACGGTACTTACTCTTACACGACCGCTCAGGGCAAAACCAAGAGTGGGCACTTTACCACTGACAATGAAGTCGTGGCGGCGGCGCGGTGGCTCCACGACAGCGCAAAATCAGGAAGCATCAAAGCCGCTCCGCACCGCGCGCGACGCTATCTAGGAGCCGTATCGGGCGGCAGCAAACGTCAGGACATGCTCTATGTACTGCCGGCGGTCTCTGCTTCCTTCAAAAAACAGTCTGCAAACGCCGCCATTACCAGCGGAAACAATACTTATCAGTTTGACGGGGCAACATTCGATATTTTTGAGAGCGCCAGCGGCGCGCATGTCGGCACCATCCAGATGGACAGCAACGGTCGGGCGCAAGCAACACTTCTGCCCAACACGGCATACTACCTAGTTGAAACGAAGGCACCGGCCGGCTATGTCCCCCGTCGTGATCACATCGCCTTTACCACGGGGAATGACGGTGGACAGGTCGCCATTGATGAACAGCCCGGCACCATCAACCTGCGTATCGTAAAACTCGATGCCGCGACGAATGCCGGCCCCCAGGTGGGATCTTCACTCGCAGGAGCAGAGTTCACGTGTGTGTCGCAATCAACCCCTGGATGGGCGCAAATCCTCACGACCGACGAAAGCGGTCGGGCTACCCTCGTCGATGTCCCCTTAGGAACCTTTACCATCTACGAATCAAAAGCCCCCGAGGGCTACCTGCCATCCAACGACAGCTGGACCTATACCGTTGGAGCCGACCAGCTCGGCGATTCAGGCGTAGTCGAGATCGAATCTCGCATTTCCGATATCCCCATTGCGTTTGACCTTGAGATTTCCAAATTCAAGGATTACGGCAATAGCGACCAATCCGGCCTGGAGCAACCGGCGGGTGGTGTTGTCTTTGAGGTTGTCAGCAACAGTTCTCAGCAGGTTGTTGGCACACTGACCACAAACATCTATGGCTTTGCCTCCACCAAAGATCAGCCCGAAGCATGGTTCGGCACAGGCAAGCGACCCGCCGGTGTCCACGGAGCTGTCCCATACGACCGTGCCGGCTACACGATTCGCGAGGTTCCGGAAACCGTCCCCGAGGGTTTTAAGCGTGCAGGGGAATGGACCGTCGGGGCCAATCAGATTTCCAACGGCGCCGAGCTTCAATATATCGTGGACAACCACGCGCTGTCGACGCATCTCCAGATTGTAAAACGCGATGCCCAAACAGGCGCTTCTGTTCCACTAGCCGGATTCACCTTCCAACTCCTAGACAGCAATCACGAACCTGTCTCACAAACTTGCTGGTATCCAGCACATAACGTAATGGACACCTTTACGACTGACGCGACCGGGACCGTCACACTGCCCGAATCGCTCGTGCCGGGCACCTATTATGCACGCGAGACCTCGGCCAAAGAGCCCTATCTTGTCGGCAAAGAGATCGAGGTAAACATACCCGCTGACATGAACCTAACGCCCGTTGCAATCGCCTCGTATTATGACCACGCCGCGACGGGAAGCATCAGGATCGTTAAAACCGATGCCGTAGACGGCAGCAGCCTCGCGGGCGCCGTCTTTGAGATCCGTGCCTCGGGTGATATCGTGCGCCCCGACGGTAGCATTGCCGCGCTCGACGGTGAGACTGTCGCTGCCGTCACGACGGATGAAACTGGAGAAGCACGCGCGGACGACCTCCCGCTGGGATCTGGCACCGCACGCTACGAGGTTGTCGAGACTCAAGCGCCGGCAGGCTTCTTACTCGATCGGACATCCCATATTGTCGACCTTACTTATGCCGACCAGAAAACACCCGTTGTAGAAGCGCGGCTTAACGTATCCGACGATTACACCAAGGTAGATATCTCCAAGGTCGATGCAAGCGGCGAGCAGGAAGTGGAAGGCGCACAGCTCACCTTATATGGTCCCGATAAAACCGAAATAGACTCCTGGACCTCATCCGACAAGCCGCACCGCGTCGAACATCTTGTACCCGGCACCTACTCGTTGCGCGAAATGATGTCTCCGCGGACCTATGACCTTGCCGAGGAGATAACGTTTGAAATAAAGGATACGGGAGAAGTGCAACCCGTCGCGATGAAGGATGCGCCCATCGAGATCAAGGGACAGGTCGACAAGTGTCAGGAACTTGTCCAACCTATCGAAAAGGGCCTGTTGGCTAACGGCGATGGTAAAAACCGCGCCACGACGCAAACCAATAGTGATGGGCTTTTCTCCTATACCATCGATGCTCGAAACGATTCCGCTACTTGGGTTGATGAGTTTACGATTACCGATGATCTTGAGTGCGCCAAAGACGGCACAGCGAGATTCATCTCAATCGAAACCCCCGTCGCCATCGGCGACCTCAATGGTCTGTGCAACGTATGGTATCGCACGACGCCGTTGGACTCGACAGACGTCGATGAGCCGGCAAACGCGACACTTGACGATGGGCACGAAAACCCTTGGCTTGAGTCCGACGAAGTAAGGGAGAGTCTGGGTGAGGATTGCCGCCTCGTCGATTACGACGGCTGGCACCTCTGGAAGGCGGATGTCTCGACCACGGAATCCACCACACTCGAGGCGAAAGAACTCGACCTTGCGTCCAATACCGTCGTAACGGGCATTCGAATTGAATACGGTGCGGTAGCCGCCAACTTTACGACTCGAAGCGATGCGGATTCTTGGACCCGCGATGATCTCAAAGATGAGCACGACGACCTTGACGATGCCAAAGCAATCCTTGGTGCAGACGCTCGGGGCGCAGTCGTACATATGCAGGCAACGTCGGCTTATACGCCCCAAACCGCACTCACCAACAGCGCGCGCGTCGATCTTTGCCGCAACGGTGGCGGCGATAAACTTGAGTCACATGACGAGGACAGCGTCATTCAACGCTGTACCCTACCGCAGGACCTACCGGCAACAGGATCAGTTCCCATCGCCGCTTGCATCACCGCGCTCCTGACCTCGGGTGCCGCAGCCCTATGGTTCGCTCGCCTTAGGTCGATCCCAAAGAACCGCTAGCACGATGAAAAAGCGGGCGAGCCAGTCCCCCGGCTCGCCCGCTTTCAATCATTTAAATCGCCGTATCTACTCTGCAGACGAAGATCCACCATCAACGATTGCCTGCTCGGACTCAGGAATCCCATCGGCACCCGTGCTCTGTTCTTGCTCCACCTCTTCGCTGATTGCGGAGGCGGGGGTCGAGCCCTTCGCACCCACGATGTAGGCAGCCCCAAATCCTAACGCAATGGCAATCAAGGTCAAAATCACGTAGACAGGCCAATGGCGCTTAATATACGAAAACACGTTGACTCCTTAGAGCTCCGTCTACGAACGGCGGATAACCTCGGTCACGACCTCGGATACCGTAGCAATGTTCGTCGGGTTGACATTGTGGGGCAGGTCGTCCTCGGTACGAGCGCAAGCCAGACGCGTGCCGTCCACGCCGGCGATGGTGAGGGCTCGGCGGCTCGCCTCGAGCGCGGCATAGGCATCGGTCTTGGCATAGGGCATCTCGAGCGCGCCACAATCGACATGGAACGACTTGCAGACCTTGCTGACCAGGTTCATGATGCGGCGATCGCCCTTGAGCAGTTGTTGTTCGCCCTCGACCGTCACAACCGAAAGCCTACCGGCGCCGACGGATTCAAGATTGATAAAGAATACGCCGCGGAGCTTATCGCGATGCGAAGCCAAGAAGGCCTTCATGCCGGCGCCATCACAATCCGAGGCACCCGTTGCCACAAACCAGATATCGTGACCGAGCAGCTCATCATCGCCCATAGAGGCGACAGCCGAGAGCATATCTTCGGAAGAAGCGCCATCGGAAGACGTAGCGCCGCCCTTCCAGCCATCGTTATCGTCCTCGAAGTTATCCCACGAACCGATACCGCGACCGGATTTCTTGGCATCGTAATCGTCTTCGACGCCCAGCCAGTCACTCATGCTGTCCTGCTCGTTTTTCTTTTTACGACCGAACAGGCCACCCAGGCCGCGCTTACGAGACTTGGGTGCCGCCGGGGCGGGAGCCGAAATGGTCTCGATCGGCTGCGCGCCCGACGCAACGGGCATAGGAGGCGCAACGGGTGCCGATGTGGCTTCGGGACCTTGGGCGGTAGCAAAGGGGTCGTTGACCTGGGCAGAGGGATCGGGAAGGTCGAACAGCGACGTGCGAGACGCAACGTTTGCCTGCTTCATAGACGGCAGCGACGGATCGGGGACCGAAGCCAGCGGAGACGAGGAAGGTGCAGGCGACGGTGCCGACGCTGGATCGGGAACATTCATCTGCGGACGCGGCGATGCCTGGGAGGAAATCTGGGCCATAAGGGAATCGACCGTTTCGTCCTGGGTGGGAGCGACATTGGCAACCGTGGCACCGGAACCACTCGGGGTCGGCATGGTGAAAATCTGCGTGGAATAAGGCCTCGACTCATCCGTCTCGGGAGTCTCGGAAACCGCAGGCACTTCCTCCTGCTCGGCCTCGGTCGAATCATCTTGCTCGGCTGCCGCGTATTGCTCTTCGTCAGAGTTGGCCTCGACGGGCTCGTCCTCGGTGGCATCTTGGATTTCGGCAGCATCAATAGGCTCGTCATCGTCCACCGCGTCGCCCTGTTCATCGGAAGCAGGAAGGGGCTCGGCAATCGCGGTGCCTTGCTTTTCAAACGTTATCGTGGAATCGAACTTCGCGGCATCAAACGACATGGTGCTATCGACGTGCTGCTGAGCCTCGAAAGACGTCGTCGCCTCAACAACATCCGCGGACGTCGGTTGCTGGGCCTCGAAAGACGTTGTAGCTTCGGCGGCGTCGACGGGCACGGACTGCATAGCCTCGTTCTGCTCGAACTCTTGCGCCGCGAGCTCACGTGCCGCCTCGGCTGCCTGCTGCTGAGCGATAGCCTCCTGCTCGGCAGCCTCGCGTGCGGCAGCGCGCTTCTCCTCGAAATCGTCGACAAATTTCTTGCCCTTTGCAAGCGCACCCTTAAAGAAGTTGGAAGCGCTGGCGCCAATCGACGAGAACGCGGATGCAATATCGGCATGGGGCGTTGCCGCGGGAATCTCGGCCGAGAAATCAGTATCGCTCTCGTAAGACACGCGCCTCGGCTGTTCAACGTAATCGTCGTCAGACTCGTCCGCAACGTCTTGCGCCGGCGCGGCGGGAGCCAAAATGTCCAGTCCTGCCGCAGGATCGATCGCGGACACCGCCTCGGACTCGGCAACGGCAGCGGTAACCGCGGCAGACTCATCATCCACGGTGACAGCGGGCGCAGGTGCAGTCACGACGGGGGCAGGCTCGGGCTCAAACGTCGGCTCCTCGCCCTCCTCGTAATCGAGCGTGCAGGACTCGGGAAGCATTCCGAGCGCACGGATGGCATCCGAACCAAAGCGGATGTTGCCGGCGGCATTGCGATAGAGCTTGGGCTCGGGCTCGGCCGCGACAGGCTCCTCCACCGGCTCGGCAGCGGAAACCTCGTCATTGAACTCTTCAGCCTGGACAGCCTGATTCTGATCCTCGGGCACGATGGCGCCGATCAGCGTCTCGTCGGCAGACGCACCCTCAAAGCCCTCGATCTGCTCGTCGAAAGCCTCACCCTGTTCGGGCTCGGTCTGAGTGTCGGGAGCAATCGGCTGACCGAACTCGTCCTCGGCGTAGGTAGGCTCTTCGTACTCGATGGTGTTGCCGTAGTCGTTTTGCTGCTGGGCCGCGGCATATTCCGCCGCTGCACGCGCCATTTCCTCGGCACGGCGCTTTTGCTCCCCAAAATAGGTATCGAACGGAACATCGTCGGGAAACTCGTTTTCGCCCTGGAAGGGAGCAACGTTGTCCATAACGCCGAGCATAGCGGCGACAGAAGACTTGTTGCACACCGCGCCGGACGTATAGGGAAGAATGTGGCGGTTAGAGATGATGTTTGCCGCGTTGGCGAGCGCAACGAGGGAAGCGAGGATCGCGACAATCCACAGCAGAACCTTGAGCGCGCCGGGGAGCGGCAGGATGCGCAGGATGGCAACGGCAGCGGGGGCAACCGTGGCAACGGGCAACAGCTTGGCGATGAGCGCACGATACGAAGCATAGGGCTCGCGGGCGAGCAGCTCAGCACGGGGAGAGTCGTAGTGTGCGACAACGACCACCGGGCGGTTGCGCGGGGACGCGAGCGGGCCCGAGGCCTTGTGGTAGGCGATGACATTTTGGCTCAAGCCCGTCTTGCCCAGGCGCGAAACCACGGGATGCCCTGTGCGCTCGAGCACGTAGAGCACGGCACCGACAATGGCCAGCAAGGTGCCGACCAAGCCGATACCGCCGCCGATGCCCATCAGCAGGGCGCCGGCAAACGCAAGAATACCGGTAACGGCAAATGCCAACCTACTGGGCGCCGGGGCATTGAACTCCTGAACCTCGGGGTCAAAGCCGTGGTTGCGGAAGATCTGAGCGATATCCTCGGCAGCCAAGCGCTCTTCTTCGCTGCATGCCGGCGTAATGCCGGTGTTCTGCAGCAGGTGGTTAATATAGTTCTGGGTGTTCGCCATGTGCGCTCCACATCCATAATCCGACAAATAGGCCCAATGCATGCACATTAGAACCGTATATAGTCGAAAGTATACCCCGAGCGAGCGCAAACGACCGAATTCGGGCCATCTTAACGCCCCGAGCGGACAAGGATATAGCCTAATCTCCATATCGGACTAAAATCATGGCAGCAAACCACCTTCTCATGCGAGGACTCTATGACGGCAAGCGACACGACCGAGACAATTAAAAAGGGAAATTCGGAGCCCAGTTTC
Organism: Collinsella sp. CLA-ER-H7; assembly: GCF_040092345.1. Lineage (NCBI taxonomy): Bacteria > Bacillati > Actinomycetota > Coriobacteriia > Coriobacteriales > Coriobacteriaceae > Collinsella > Collinsella sp. CLA-ER-H7. The sequence goes on from NZ_JBBNLT010000003.1 coordinate 17,159, forward strand.
GATAAAACGGCTCAGCGCATCCTCAATCTTTTCTTTGTGCTCAATAGCTCCCCCGAACCGCTGACGACCGAGCAGATCGTCTTGGATTCTGACCTGGGATATGGCTCGGGCAATATCGACTCGGATAAGCGCAAGTTTCGACGCGATCGTGACAAACTGCTCGAACGCGGCATCTTAATCAAGGAGGTTCGCCCCACCGGCGCGCAGGAGACCGAGGAAAGCTCGTGGACAATCGACCGCGAGCACACGTTTGCGGCAGGCGGCCTCATTACCGCAGACGACGCCGATATCCTGCTCAACGCCATCGACCAGACACTAGCGGCCGGCTCATCCACTTTTGCCGCACCGCTTGCCGATATTCGCTCCAAGATTGCCTATCTCACCGGCAGGACGACGGTAGACGAGGCGCCGATCAGCCGCTCTCCCACCGTCGATGCGGTTTGGAGCGCCTTTGCCGAGCGATGCGCGCTGCGATTTTTATATCAGAACGGACGCGGTGAGCAGAAAGAACGTACCGTCTGCGTCTACGGCATGTTCGAGCGCGAGGGCGTGGCGTACTTCTGCGGCCTCGACAACGTCACCGGCGACATCAGGACATTCCGCTGCGACCGTATCGTTCGCGCTTGGCGTCCTTCGAAGGCCTACGTCATCCCCGCGGACTTCAATCTCAACGACTATCTGTTCTTTGAATTCGATTTTGCCGACCGGCCGCCCGTTGCAGCCACGTTCTCGTTCGCCCCTCAGACGCAGATCGATATGATCAACGGCCTCACGCGCGGGCGAGGTGAGCTCGCACACACCGATGTGGGATGGGCCTGGACCGTTGACGTGCGCGATCTTGAAGCCGCCGCCTCATTTTGCATGGCCCACGCCATGGACGGCATGAGGCCCATGGCCCCCAAATCGCTCAAGCAGGCGTGGAACCACCTCATCGAAAGGACGGTGCACGAGTATGCCCGTGCGTAAACTCACCAGCGAGCAGAGACTCTCGCGCGCCATCGACATCATGGAGGCCCTCTACGCCGCCGGCGAGAGCGGCATGACACGAACCGAGATTTGCAGTCGCTTTGACATCACAGGGGTATCGCTCGACGAGATTCTCGAGATCGTCTCGACGCTCGCGGACCGAGAATCGGGCGCGCGCATCATCTGCGAATACCGCGGCGAGCGTGTGGTCCTCACCGGTGACGCCGGGCGTGTGCTACCGCTGCGCTTGAGTGCCGCCGAGGGCGCTGTGCTCAACCATGAACTTGAATCGTTGGGGATCGAGCCGCATACGGCAGCTCGGATTCGACATGCCCTTCTACCCGAAGAGCTCGGCTATAACCAGCGCGTCTTTGACACCGTCAACCACGGGTCGCACTGGCAGCAGCTGAGCTGCGCCATTCAGGACGGCGTTCGCTGCCGCATCTCGTATCGCTCGATGGACGATGCACGGCCACGTGAGCGTCTGGTCGACCCCTTGCGCATTACGGCAAACGGCGACCAAACATACCTGATTGCCTGGGACATCGCAGTCGATGAGCAGCGCACCTATCGCATGGATAAAATCGAGGGACTCGCCTTGACGGAAGACTCCGTCGTGCCTCACGCATCGGACGTCGCATCCCTCCACGATTCCCTTGCCCGGACGCAGCGTAGTGCAAAGCTCTTGATGCCATTCGATATGGCGGAGCATCTGGACTGGGCCGGCATCACCCTAATCGAGCGCAGCGGAGCAGACATGGCAACGGTAACCGTGCATTACGGCTCCGAGCGTTGGCTACTGAGCCAGATAATTGCAGCGGGCGGAGCCATCCACATCTTGGATGACCCCGCCCTGTCAAAGCGTCTGTGCGATATGGCAAAAACCCTCGTCTGTCCGCTTTAGCGCCGCCGCTCGTGGCGTGCGCGCCACAGTTGCAGATAGTGCCCGATCTGCGCCGATTCGATGCGCTGGTAGGAGCTCGTGGGCAGCGACGTTAAGAACTTCTTTCCGTAGCCCTTCGTCACCAGGCGCGGGTCGGCCAGAATCAGCACGCCGCAATCGGTCGACGAGCGGATAAGGCGGCCGGCCGCCTGCTTGACCTCGAGCACCGCCTCGGGCAGCGAATAGCGCGCCCAAGCGCGGTCTTCGCGCAGGTTGCGCTCGCACGAGAGCGGGTCCGTGGGGCTCGAGAACGGCAGCTTGGGAATGATGACGCAGCGCAGCGTCTCGCCGCTGGCGTCGAATCCCTCCCAAAAGGCCTTAAGAGCAAAAAGCGACGAGGTCGGCTCGTTGATAAACCGGTCGCGCAGGCGACGAGGAGATGAGTTGCGCTGCTGGCAGTTGAGCTCCAGGCCCGCACGGGCCATCTTGGGCTCAACGCGGGCGTACAGGTCTTCCATGTCGCGCCGATTGGTGAACAGTGTGAGCACCGATCCGCCCATGGCAAGATGGGCGTCGACCAGCACGCGCTCGAGCGCCGTAAGATAGCTCTCACGATCGCGCGGATCGGGAATATCGCCCGCAACGACTACAGCCATGTTCGAATCGAAGTCGTAGCTCGAGTCCAAGTGCAACGATGAGGATGTTGAAGCACCGATGCGATCGAGGCCGACCGCGTGGTTAAAGTGTTCAAAGCTTTTGGACACCGTCATGGTCGCCGAGGCAAAGATAGCCGTGTGAACCTCGGGCAGCCACTCCGTTGCCAAGGCCTCGCCAATGTCGATGCGCTCTGCGGTCATTGACTCTCCGCCGGCGCGCAACCTGCGATTGACCTGCAGCGAATACACGTAGTGTTCATCGGTGCCATCAATGATGAGTTTGAGGTTCTCGGCCAGCTCGTGTAGGCGGCGCGAGATATCACCCAGGTCGACAACAACCTCGGGCTTGTCGGCGGCGACGGCTTGCACCAGCGCGTCGACGCTCTTGTCAGCTTGTTCCAATGCGTCGATGGCAGTGTAGGCCGACGGTAAGAAATCATGCCAGTCGTCAGATTCGCGCAGCTCGGGGCCAATCCATAGATTGGCATTGTCATAACCCCCACGGGCACGGCGGCCGAGCTCGCGAACGCCATCGAACACGTCGGCGATTGCCATGCTCGCGCGCGCAACCGTCGACGTCGCCTTGGCAGTAAGGCCCAGATAGAGCGTAGAGCCCTCGGAGGTTGCCAAATCACGGGAAACCTGGCTTAGCGCGCCGGTGCTCGAGCCACCCAGGCGCTCAAACAGAACGCGTGATTCGTCCGCCGACACCACGCGCGCCCACTGACGGCGCGCCTCGCGCTCGATAGAATGGGCCTCGTCGATTACCCAATGACGAATCGGAGGCAAAATCCTGCCCTCGGCCGCAACATTGCGGAACAGCAGGGAATGGTTGGTGACCACCACATCGGCATGCGCCGCACGACGGCGAGCGCCGTGGACCAAACATTTATCAGGGAAAAACGGGCAGAGGCGACGAGCACACTCGCGCGAGGCCGTCGTAAAGTCGGGGCGGTTGACGCTGCGCCACCGAATGCCAAGTGAGTCGAGGTCGCCATCGGCTGATTGGCAAACGTACGCCATAATGACCGCGACCGCCGTGAGCGTGTCCGCCGGATCGCGCTTGGTGGTAATCTCGACCTGGCCGCGGCTCATGCGCTCAAGTTTGCGCAGGCACGGATAGTGGTCATACCCCTTGAGAGCGCAAAATGACAGACCACCTTCCAGTTGCTCGGCAAGTTTTGGCAGCTCATGGTACATGAGCTGGTCGGCAAGATTGTTCGATTTGGTCGCAATACCAACCGTGATGCTGTTACGGCGTGCTGCCTCGGCAAAAGGCACCAGATAGGCCATCGATTTGCCGACGCCTGTGCCCGCCTCAATTACACGATGAGTGCCCGTGACCAGCGCATCGCGGACCTCGAGCGCCATCGCGATCTGCTCATCACGCGGCTCGTAAGTGGGATACATGCGATTGACCAGGCCACCCGGCGCATAGTCTGCCTCAATCTCCTCACGACTCGGCATCTTGAGGACCGGTAGTTCGTCGGCGTCCACCCGATCGTCGGCGCGATCGGCCTTGAGAACGTCAGCACGAGCGGCGCTGAGAGAGAAGATAGAACCAGGGTTCTGCCCTGCCAAGAACGAGAAGATAGGACGATAGGACCAAGGCACGTCCTGATGCATGTCGGCTAGGCGCGCCATGAGGCCCTGGGGCAAGTCGGTGAGCGCCACGAGCAACACGCGCCATACGCCGCACAGGGCGTCGACGTCGGCATTGGCACGGTGTGATACCGAGTCACAGCCAAACAGATCGGCCATAAAAGACAGCTTGTGCGAGGCCAGGCGCGGAAGCGCGATGCGCGACAGCGCCAGCGAATCGATCCAAATATCGCTCACGTTGACGCCGCCTTTGACCGACTCGATAAACGAGCGGTCGAACGTGGCGTTATGTGCGATCACCGGGCAACCACCGACAAAATCGGCGAGAGCGGCGACGGCCTCAACGGCCGACGGGGCATCTGCCACATCGGCATTTGTAATGCTCGTGAGCTCGGCAATCTCGGCGGGAATCAGCTGCTTGGGATGCACGAAGGTATCGAAACGGCCGACGATCTCGCGGCCCGAAAGACGGGCCGCCGAGATCTCGATCAGTTCATTGTCCTGCACCGAAAGACCTGTGGTCTCGGTATCGAGGACAATCACATCTTCCTCGATGAGGCCGAAGGACTGCGTTTTGGCGCGTTCGGCAAGCGTGGCATAGGAGTCGATGACAAACTGCGGCGTTCCTGACGAAACCGCGTCCTCGATTAGCATGCAATGCCCGCTCGACGAAGACCCATACGGATCAGGCTGTCACAGACCTGCGGGAACGTCATGTCGTCGGTATGGCGGATCTCATCCGGATACAGCGACGTATCGGTCATGCCGGGAATGGTATTGGTCTCGAGGATAACGGGGCCGTCCTCGCTCACGATAAAATCGCTGCGCGAGATGCCCAGGCAACCGAGCGCCTTGTGAGCGGCACAGGCAAGCTCCTGGGCACGAGCGTAGTTCTCGGGTGAAATCTGCGCCGGAATGCGATGGATGTCCGTAGGGTCGACATATTTCACGTCCAGATCGTAGAACTCGCAGTCCTCGGGCTTACGAATCTCGACAATCGGCAGGGCGCGCACGTCATCTTCACCGTATACACCGACGGTGATCTCGGTACCCTCGATGCACTTCTCGACCAGCACTTTGTCGCCGTACTCAAACGCCTTGGCGATTGCCGCGGGCAGCTCGGAGGGCTCATGGACCAGGGAAATGCCATAGCTGGAACCGTTGACGGCCGGCTTCACAAAGCAGCGCTCGCCACAAACCTCGACGATATGATCGATATCGACTTCATCGCCCACCTCGAGCGCAAGGCCGGGGGCAATGGGAATGCCCGCCTTGGCGTACAGGAGCTTAGAGACCTCCTTGTCGGCACCGCAGGCGCTGGCAAGCACGCCCGAGGCCGTGTAGGGGATACCCAGGGTCTCCATGGCGCCCTGCATGGCGCCATCCTCGCCGCCGGCACCGTGCATGGCGATAAACGCCACGTCAAAGCCGCCGGTCGCCATGGTTACCATAAAATCATCAGCGGCCGTGTCGAGCAGCTCCACCGAAGTATAGCCGGCCTCCTTCAAGGCAACCACGACGTTCTTTCCCGAATTGAGCGAGATCTCGCGCTCAGCGGAATGACCGCCCGCCAAGACCGCTACGTGCATGTTCTCTAGGCTTTTACCCGGCATGGGCAGACTCCTCCTCTATAATTTCTGCAGCTGATACCATATTGTAGCGATACCCTCTACGTTTCCCCAAAATCGAAAGGCTTCCATGAATCCCAGGACTAAATCTCAGGACATTCGCGACTTGAGCCAAAACGATATTCGCGAGCTCGTGGCCGAACTTGGCCAACCCGCCTTCCGCGCGAAGCAGCTCATCGAATGGGTCTTCGAGAAGAACGTTTGTTCGTTTGACGATATGACCAACCTTCCCAAGGCTTTCCGCGAGCAGCTTAAAGAGGCTTTTGCCTTTGACACGCCGACTGAACTAACCAAGCAGGTTTCCAAAGATGGCTCTCGCAAGTATCTGCTCGAGTACCACGACGGCGTTTCCGTCGAGACTGTCGGTATGCCCCGTCGTAACAAGCTTTCCGTCTGCGTTTCCACCCAGGCTGGCTGTGGCATGGGCTGCGCCTTTTGCGCTACCGGTCTCAACGGCCTCAAGCGCTCTCTGACCGCTCAAGAGATCGTCGACCAGGTACTTCATGTATCCAACGACTTTGGCGAGCGCGTCACGAGCGTTGTCTTCATGGGCCAGGGCGAGCCGTTTGTCAACTACGACGAGGTTCTCAAGGCGTTGCGAATCCTCAACGACCCCGATGGCATCGGTATCGGTGCTCGTCACCTCACCGTCTCTACCAGCGGCGTTATTCCCGGTATTCGCAAATTTGCCGACATCCCTGAACAGTTCACGCTTGCCGTTTCCCTGCATTCCGCCATCCAGTCGACACGCAATAAGCTTATGCCCGGTGTTAAGAAGTACACGCTACTTCGCCTTCACGAGGCGCTTCAACTCTACACCGAGAAGACTGGCCGCCGCCCGACCTATGAGTATGCCATGATCGAAGGCGTCAACGATACGAATCCCGAGATGCAGGCGCTCTGCGACTTCTGCGAGGGAACGCTGTGCCACGTTAACCTCATTCAGCTTAACGACATCGAGGGTAGCCCGCTCAAGCCGTCACCGATTCATAAGGTTGAGGATCTTCAGCGTCGTCTTGAGTCCCGTGGCATCGAGACCACGATTCGTAACTCCCGTGGTAACGATATTGACGCCGCTTGCGGACAGCTGAAGCAGCGCTTCAAAGTTCAGAAGAACGCATAGGGGAGTCGCATCCCAAAACGTTTCATGTGAAACATCGAACGACCCCGGTTACAGAATATGCAACCGGGGTCGTTTTATTTATTAACCTTAATTTTGAATCAGCTGCTACCTGTCCCATTTTTTACGGCCAAAATAAGGGGTCCTTGTCTCGTGAATCAGACAAGGACCCCTCAAAATATGCTAAGTAATTGTTAGGTACCTAATAGCCTACATTTTCCCATTGGTTGGTAACCCAACCTTGATTAATCTTGGGATTCTTCGTTACCTGAACCGTACGCATGGCAACATCTTCTGTCATAACATCCATTTTCTTCTTGTATGTATCGACAATATCTTGCGCACTACGAAGCAAACGACCTCGAAGTTCATCGTCTGTCGCGATCTTATAGCCAGCAAAGGCACCAGCGGCGACAGTCGTCGCCAATGCAATCGCAGTTAAAATCCTATTCCTCATCTTGGCCTCCTTGATCAAACTGAATCATTTCGCCAAGAATACGAGAGAGCTCTTCCTCGTCTTTAAACTCAATCTCAATCTTATTCTTTCCACGCGAGCTCTTCACACGCACGTTGGTATTAAAAACCTGACGAAGCACGCGGGCAGCTTTTTTAAAAGACTGAGGCGTTGCAGGCCTCGGCGTCTTAGGTGTCTCTCCGGCAGAAAACAACGGAGCAAGATTTTCTGTCGCTCTTACGGAAAGGCCCTCTGCAATAACCTTCTCTGCAAGTCGAATTCGAGCGTCCTCATAGGGAACTGCAAGAATCGCACGTGCATGACCAGCAGTAAGTTTGCCCTCAAAAATCATCTGCTGAACAACTTCAGGGAGATCGAGAAGGCGCAGCGAGTTTGTAATTGCAGAGCGTGACTTGCTGACCGCCTTCGACAATGCCTCCTGGGTCATACCGCTGGCATCGATAAGCTGGCGATAGCCCTTAGCCTCTTCGACGGGATTCAGATCAGAACGCTGAAGGTTTTCGATCAGAGCAAGAGCCAGCATCTCTTCATCATTAACATCTTTAATGATGACAGGCAGCTCCTCAAGACCAGCAAGCTTTGACGCTTGGTAACGACGCTCACCAGCGATGATCTCATAGCCGTTTCCATGCTTGCGTACCAAAAGCGGCTGCAAGACGCCATGTTCTTGGATTGATTCGCTCAACTCACGAAGTTCAGTTTCGTTAAAGTGAATTCGCGGCTGATTAGGGTTGGGAACGATATCCTCAATAGGTAGTTTTGTTTCAGATGCGGCATTCGAAGCCGATGCAGCCGAACCACCGGTCTCATACTCGGCCTCTGAGACCAAAGCATTGAGTCCACGTCCCAATCCGCCACGTTTCTTTACACTAGGCACGCTTGATCACCTCTTTTGCAAGGTTCATATATGCTTTTGCACCCTTATTTTGAGGTGCATAGGTAATTACCGGTTCTCCAAAAGACGGAGCTTCAGAGATTTTAACCGTACGGGGGATCAACGTCTTAAACGCCTTATCACCAAAGTACGATTGAACCTCCTCAACAACCTGATTCGATAGAGAAGTACGCGAGTCATACATGGTCATAAGCACACCGTAGGTGTCTAAGCCCTTGTTCAGACGAGATTTGACCATCTTCATTGACTCAAGCAGCTTCGTAACGCCCTCGAGTGCGTAATACTCGCACTGGATCGGAATCAAAACGCTGTCTGCTGCGGTCAAAGCGTTGATAGTAAGCAGGCCGAGCGAAGGAGGGCAGTCAATGAAAATAAAATCGAACTCGTCCTGAATCGGCTCAAGCAAATCTTTGAGACGGGTTTCACGAGCAATTGCGCTTACGAGTTCAATTTCCGCGCCTGCAAGCTGAATTGTAGCCGGAATTACGAATACCTTTTTGCAATTTGTATCAAGAACAAGCGATTCTGCCGGCACATCATTCAACAATGCATCATAGATGCAGTGATCAAGGTCTTCTTTTTCAATTCCGAATCCACTGGTGCTGTTTCCCTGCGGATCAAAATCGACAATCAGTGTCTTACGACCCTGCTCACCCAGTGCTGCTGCAAGGTTTACAGCCGTCGTTGACTTACCGACGCCGCCTTTTTGATTGATGATTGCGATGATACGCGTGTCTTTTGCGCTCTTAGAACGCTTAACGTCGCGAAATCCCACGGTCCCTCCTGGTGTGTATTAAAGCTGTCAAACGGAGGATGTTTCACGTGAAACATTCCGAATCGATAGCAACCGCCATGTTTCACGTGAAACACTGCAAGTTGTTAGTATCCATTATGTTTCACGTGAAACATCTAGGCAAGCGGATTCTTCTTTGCCACGCCATTTGCACGAGGCAATGAAACGGATGCTGAATGACTCTTCTTAAGAACAATGAACTCCCTGTGACCCAAGCCTTCAGGCAAATCAATTGCGTCATTCAGAAGCAAAGTGAAGCCGCAAATCTTAGCTGCTGACATGCCGGAAGCAAGCTCCTCATCCGAAGGATTGCCCTTGGTGATAACAAATAGCCCTCCATCCTTCAGGTACGGAGCCGCATACTCAACAAGAATCGGTAGAGGGGCCAGTGCGCGGGCGGTTACAACGGAGAACTGCTTCTTATGGCTTCGAGCATATTCTTCAAGACGATCATGAACCGCATGAGCATGTTTCAATCCAAGAGCATGGACAAAGGAATTAACCGCATCAACCTTCTTGCCAACAGAGTCAATATAAGTAGCTTTACGATGCGTGGTTATGGTTAATGGAATACCAGGGAAGCCCGCACCTGTTCCCATATCGAGCAAAGCTCCCTCAGGAGCCTTATTGATATAGGGGAGCAAAACAAGTGAGTCGAGGATATGAAGTACGGCAGCATCTTCTACGTTAAGAATACGGGTGAGATTGGTTGTCTTATTTGTTTCTAGAACCAAATCCAAATGCTGAATACATTTCCTCAGCTCAATATCAGTTACGCTCAAGGAATATTCTTTGCAATAGGAAGTTAGGCGACTCAACATCTCGTCAGCCTGCTGATCGGTAAGTACTAACAACGAAAGCTCCTTTCTGACAAAAATCAGCGTATCGAGAACTTTTGACAAAAAAAGGGGACGTGGAAACCACGTCCCCCTAGCATAAGCTCGAGTAGATTATCGAGCAACAATCACCACATGGCGATCAGGGTCAGAACCCTCAGAATGAGTATCGACTGCATCGTTGCCACGAAGTGCAATGTGAACCAGTCGGCGCTCGTAGGCATTCATGGGCGGAAGCGAAACACTCTTATGAGTGCGGATGGCACGCTCGGCAGCAGACTGAGCCATGGAGGCGACCTTATCCTGACGGCGACTCTTGTATCCCTCGACGTCCACTACAACCGGATACCTAAAACCAAGCTTGCGGCTCACCAGCAAAGAGAACATAACCTGAAGAGCATCAAGAGTGCGACCATGACGGCCAATGAGAACAGCAAGGTCGGGAGCCGTTATATCCAAAATCAGCTCACCCTCGTCGCCCTCATACTCATCGATAGGAGAGTTGGCGGCATCGAAGTGCGAAAGGATGGGACGCAGGATGGAAATCGCAACATCGGCAATGGTGTCGAGCTCCTCATCGGTCAGCTCTTCACCAGCCTTGTAGCGCTGTGCAATCTCGGGATAATCGCCCGCGACCTGCGGGGCAACCTCCTCAAGCATATCCTCGATGATCTCTTCAGACATAACGTACTCCAAAAGTTAGGTACCTAAATAAGATTGATATCCCACTACTTCTTCTTGTGCGGGCGCGGCTTCTTCTCGCGACGAGTGACCTCAACCTGCAGCGGAGCGTTCTTAAGACGCTCCTCCTCATCGGCCTTCGCCTTGTCGATGACCTTCTGCGTCACAAAAATCTGCTGGATAACCTGCCAAGCAGACGAGACGTCGTAGTACAGCAGAACACCAACGGGAAAGCTCCAGCCCATCCAAAGCATCATGACCGTCATGACAACGGCCATCATACGCATGCTCTGAGCCTGCTGGCCGGTCTGGTTGCGCGACATATAGAGCTGCGGAATCAGGGTCAGGACGGCAAACAGGATCAGGCAAACCAGCGCAGGCAGTGCAACCATAAAGCCATCGGCAAAGGAAGCGCTCGGCGTGGTGGTCAGGTCGGGCAGGATGTTGAAGAACGAGAACGTGCCGTCGTTAAAGTACTGCGGCAGGTTGCGCAGCAATGTAAACAGGGCGAACAGGATAGGCATCTGAATCAGCAGCGGCAGACAGCCAGCCATGGGGTTGAACTTGTTCTCGCTGTAGAACTTCTGCATCTCCTCGGCCTGACGCTGGGGATCGTCGGCATAGCGCTCCTGGATCTCGAGCATCTTGGGCTGCAGCACCTGCATGCGAGCCGTCGACTTGGTCGACTTGAGCATAAGCGGCGTCAGCAGCAGACGGATGATGACCACCAGAATGATGATGGACAGGCCCCAGTCGACCGCAAAGGTCTGGATGAGCTTGAGCAGCTCGAAAAGGATGTTAACGATCCAATCCCACATGTAAGTTTTCCTCCGATAGCGAGTGCCCGCTAGGGCACAGGGTCATAACCGCCGACGTGCAGGGGATTGCAGCGAGCGATGCGCCTCACGGCAAGCCAGCAGCCTCTCAAAACACCGTGCTTCTCAATCGCCTGGATGGCGTATTGCGAGCACGTTGGGTAATAAATGCAGGCGTCAGGCAATAAGGGCGAAATAACCTGTTGATATATGCGAATAGGAGCGATGGCAACACGTCGCAAAACGTGATTGCTCATCGCTCCTCCCCGGCAACGCCGGCGCGCTTCATAAGCGAACGCAACGCCTTGTCCATCTCCTGCGGCGAGGAAACCCTCGTCTTGGGAGTTGCAAACAAGATGATGTCATAACCCGCAACGGGAAATCCGCAGCTGCGGGCGGCCTCGCGCATCACACGCTTAGATCGGTTGCGCACGACGGCACAACCGAGTCGCTTAGCACCAACGAAGGCGACCCTTCCGGAGTCGCCTTCGCCAACCGATTCACATATGGTCATTCGAATCAGAGGGTGATTGAAACGACGCCCCTGACTGAACACATGCTCGAAATCTTGCCGAGACTTAATAGTCTTCATGCGAGATGTGTGTATCGCTGCTAGACAGTGAGACGCTTGCGGCCCTTGGCGCGACGACGGGCGAGCACGGCACGACCACCCTTAGTGGCCATACGGGCACGGAAGCCATGGGTCTTGGCACGCTTACGCTTATTAGGCTGATACGTACGCTTCATCTTAAGTTCCTCCTGCTGCATTTCGAGTGTCCGCGGGAGCGCGGACGCAGATATAGACACGTGAGCTTGAAGATTGTAGGGAAATCAATGTTCAAATGTCAAGAAATCAAAGGTAAAAGGTCGCGCAGTTCACACGGTTCCCCCATAAGCCGAGTTCGATTTAGCGGTGCATGGCAACTTTTCACGATATTTCATCGAGTTTTCAACAGGTCATGTTGGCAATGTTGAGAACTTTTCGCCCGTTTTCCAGAGTTTTCAACAGGTTTTGAAAAGTTGTCGAAAGATGAGAAACATTGCACAGTGAGCTACTATTTGTTCGAAACCTTTTGGAAGATTGCGAGCGGCATGTCTGACGACTTTTACACCATGGTCGATTCCGGAGACCCGGCACCCGATAACGAGCACATCACCGGCGTGCGCGAAGAGCGTGCGGAAGGCGAGCAGACGACCACGCAGGCGCCAAAAGCCATGTACGCCGCGCGCATCGCCGTCTATGACGACATGCTGTCGACACCGCGTGTGATCGTCATTGATCCGCAAGATGTCCGCACGTATTTGGAAGAGACTACCAACACCGTCTACCAGTGCATGAAAGAACAAGGTGGCCATATCTCACTCATGGTCATCCGCGAGATTGTCGAAAACTTTATCCACGCACACTTTGCCGAGCCCATCATCTCGATTCTGGACGGCGGAGACACCATCCGCTTTGCTGATCAAGGACCCGGCATCGACGACAAGGAACGCGCTTTCGACTTTGGCGTTACCAGCGCAAACAGCAAGATGAAGCGCTATATCCGTGGAACCGGAGCAGGGTTTCCCATGGTGCAGGAGTATTTGGAAAACGCCGGCGGTGCCGTATCCATCGAGGACAACATGGGTAGCGGTACCGTGGTTACGGTAAGCCTGGACCCTAAACGCGTGCAGGAAATCGAGCGCGCCGGTGGACGAGGTGCTGCCGTGCGGCCCGAGACGGAGCAGCCCACATATCCCCTGCCGGGAGCTTTTGCGCAGCAGCCCATGGCAACGCAGCAGATGCAGCCCCCCGTGGGGCAGATACAGCAGCCCGGAATGCTTCCTACACAAGAGCCCCAGGCGACATCGATGTCGATGCCGCCAAACATGCCAGAGGCCATGCCGCTGGCGGATCAGGATGCAGCAGCAATGCAGCAGGCGACGGGGGCACCGGGTGGCCAGCAAATGGGCTATCAGCCGTACCAACAGGGATATCCATATCAGCAGATGCCGCCACTGGGGTATGGCCAGCAGTTCCCGCAGCAGTACCAGCAGGGATATCAGCAGCCGTACCAGCAGATGCCGCAGCAGCAGTACAACCCTTGGGCCCAGCAGATGCCTCCGCAGCCTTACCAACAGTGGCCTCAAAGTTTTCAACAGCAAATGCCGCCGATGCAGAGTTCTCAACAACCAGCAGCTCAAATGATGTATCCTAATGCAGCAAATCAGTATGCGCAGCCACAACCGGACGTGTTCGTAAGCGATCGCGGCAACGCCGCGCTGGGCTATCTAGCGCAAAATCAAGCGTGCGGTGCAACCGATCTGGCGAGGGCGTTTGGAAACTCGGCCCCCACTTGGTCACGCACGCTCAATGACTTGGCGCAGGCCGGCTTGGTCATCAAGCATGGCCAGAAATACCATCTGACCGAACTCGGCGCCGCTCGCGTGCGAGCTCAGAGCTAAAGAACGGGAGAGACAGTGGACGAGGAAGCAAGCATCATCCTGGGGGATGCCATCGCCTTTTGCCAGCGCGACGGCCAAGATGCACGCCTCATCAACATGCTGGGGCAATCGCGCGCCATAAGCCTGACCGAAGATACGCTCACGATCGAGGCCCCCTCGCGCTTTGCCATCGCGCAGCTCAAAAAGCATCAGCCGACTATTGAGGCTTATCTGGAAGAAATCGCCTTTGCACCGATTGCTCTCGACATCGTGGCGCCGCAAGGCGCCGCAACGGAATCCGCTGCCGCGACGGCGCCCGCCACGGCTCCCGCTGCTTCCCCGACGGTACCAGCCTCCGCAAGCGACGTGCCGACAATCGAGCACCAGCACAGCGATGTTTCCCGTGAAACCATGGCGCCGTTGCCGACCGCGGTAGCGACGTCAACGAACGCACCCGTCACGCACATGCCCATCGCTCACGACGCAGCGGCGGGCGCGGATTCGGGCATTGCAATCAAGAACACGCTCTCGGCCGACGATTTTCGTCGCATGATGAACCAGATGAAGGGCGGAGCGCCGACTAAATCCACGCAAGCTGCGACCCCCGCTTCACCCATGCCAGCACCGACCGTGCCGGCCGAGCAGAATACGGATGGAGCCCCGCTCGCCGCGAACTCAAAATTTACCTTTGAGAACTTTGTCTACGGCCCCGAGAACAGCCATGCCTATCGCTCGGCACTCAAGTTTGCCGCCCTCGCGGACGAGCGCGGCACATGCACATCACTGTTTATCTACGGCAAATCGGGCCTGGGCAAGACGCACCTGCTGCTTGCCATCAAAAACGAGCTCGCCGAGAAGTCACCCGAGATCAAGGTCAAGTATGCCAACTCCCAGGCATATCTGGACGACCTGATGACCGAGTTCGACCGCCAAAAGAAGAGCAACGCCCCCATCATGCAGGCGTACCACGGCGTGGACGTGCTCATCATCGATGACATCCAAAACATCATCGGCAAGCGCGCAAGCGTGGACTACTTTTTCCAGCTCATGGACGAGTTCATCCGCAACAACAAGAAGGTCGTCATCGCGGCAGACCGCGCCCCCAAGGACCTGAGCATGGACGAGCGTCTGACCAGCCGCTTCAACGCCGGAATGCTCTGCCTGGTCGCAGAGCCCAGCTACGAGATGAAATACAAGATCTTGCAGCGCTATTACGAGAACACTATCGTCGCCGCTCCCGAGGCAGGCGACGACTCGCTGCTGGCGGCCTATGGGGGCGACGGCGGGCACCTGACCGACGAGCACTTTAAACACATGGCCGAGGTCTCGGGCACCAACATCCGCGAACTCGAGAGCTTTTGCGAGCGCTGCGCCGGCGAGGCGGGCGACCGCGAACGCGAGGGCGGGGAGCTCACCTTTGACGATATCGATGCCATCGCCAGCCAGTACTTCGACACATCGGCCAAAAAGATCAACGTCCAGACGGTTCAGTCCGTCATCGAAGAGCAGTACGGCGTAACGCACGAGGAGCTCATCGGCCCGCGTCGCAACGCCAATATCGCCAAAGCACGCCATATCGCTATCTACCTGGCCATCGAGATGTGCGAGATGACGACCACGGCGGTGGGCGCCGAATTTGGCAACCGCAACCACTCGACCGTCAGCACGAGCTACAAAAAGGTCCAGAAGATGATCCAGGAAGACCGCACCGTCACCGAAGACCTTAAGTCGCTGCGCGATAAAATTACACTGCGCTCGTAGGAAAATAGAGACACCTGTTGAAAACTTGTCGAAACCACGGGCATAAGGTGTTTAAAACCCAACCCGCGGTGATGAAAAGTTTTGCGCAGGTTTTGAACGTGGAAAACCACCCCCGTTGCACACAGGTTGCTGTCGATTCTCTTTCTGGGTCTGACCTGCGTCTTTGGGAGTAATCAACAGTTTCGTCAGTGCTATTACTATTATTAAGATATTTATATCTATAGAAAGGTATTAAAAGATGAAGTTCACCGTCAGCCAGAGCTCGCTTACACAAGCCATCGGCGTCGTTATGAAGGGCGTCGCTTCGGCATCCACCCTTCCCATCCTGTCGGGCGTGCTCGTCAAGGCGCAAGACGGCATCTTGGAATTCCAGACCTCTAACTACACCATCTCGATCCGTCATCGCATCGCGGCGCATGTCGAAGAAGAGGGCGAGATGGTTATCCCTTGTAAGATGCTCTCCAATATCACCAAGACCCTCCCCGATGCCCCGGTCACCTTTGAGCTGTCCGAGCGCCAGGTGCTGATTGGTTGCGAGAAGAGCTCTTTCCGACTGAACACGCTTGATGCTAATGACTTCCCCGAGTTTCCGGCCTATGCCATCGAGAGCGCCGTGGAACTGCCGACCGATATCTTGTCCGAAATGGTCGGCCGCGTGTGGCGCGTCACCTCGACCGACAAGGCCCGCCCCATCCTGGGTGGCGTGCACATGAAGGTCGAGAACAACACCGTGCGCCTGGTGGCGACCGATTCCTTCCGTTTGGCCGTGTGCGATACGCAGGTTGAGACCTCGACCCTCGAGGGTTCCTTTGAGCTCAACGTTCCGGCCGACGCCTTTAACGACGCGCTGAACATCATGGCCAGCCAGGCGACCATCATGATCGGGGCTACCGACACCCAGGTCGTCTTTGAGGCCGGCAACACCACCTACGTGTCGCGCCGCATCGAGGGCGTGTACCCCAACTACAAGCAGCTCATCCCCGATTCGTGCGTGACGAGCGTCAAGATCGACGTCGCCGCCTTTAACGCCGCCCTCAAGCGCGTGGCCGTTATCGCGAGCGCCAACCCCGCCGTCAAGTTCGAGATCGATGTCGAGAACGGGCAGATGGGCCTGTCCTCCATTTCCAATGACCAGGACCTTGCGCAGGAGACGATCGATGTCGAGGCCGAGGGCGAGTCGGGCACCATCGCCTTCAACTACCACTACATCTTCGGCTGCCTCAATGCCCTATCCAAGGAGAAGGAGATCACGCTGGAGCTCAAGAGCTACTCGCAGGCGGGCATCTTCAAGTCCTACGACAAGATCAACTACCTGTACCTGGTCATGCCGGTCCGCATCTAGCGTTGCGCCATGACCATGTTCGCCCGCGATCTTTCCGTCGCGCACTACCGCAGCTTCGATAGCTATCGCCTTGCCCTAGACGACGGCGTGACGATACTTGCGGGACCCAACGCGGCGGGAAAGACCAATCTCATAGAGGCGCTGCAGCTGCTGACGAGCGGCGCCTCGTTTAGGCATCCGACCGCAGCCGAGCTCGTTCATGACGGCGTGGGCTCGTGCAGGGTCGAGCTGAGGCTCGAGGGCGACGGCCGCGTGCTTGATATGGGATTGAGCGCGGAGGACGGTAAGCGCTCGTTTAGCCGCAACGGCAAGAGATGCTCTGCCGCCGGTGTGCGCGGGGTTCTGCCGAGCGTGCTGTTTTGCCCCGACCATCTGGACATGGTTAAGCGGGGCGCCAGTGTGCGCCGCGCCGCCCTCGATGACTTTGGCATGCAACTGAGCGCACGCTATGCCGATCTTGCGAGCGCCTATGGGCGCTGCGTGACCCAGCGCAACGCCTTGCTCAAGGAGACCTGGTGCTGCCGTGAGATGCTCGGCGCGTGGAACGATTCGATTGCCCGCGCGGGCGCGGCTCTGCTCGTGCACCGGTTGGCCCTGCTCGACCGGCTGGCGGGCCATGTGCGTACTGCCTACGGGCAAGTGGCGTCCGGTGAAGCCGCCAACGTGTCCTATGCGTCCACGCTGGGGGATTTGCCCCAGGTCGAGGATCGCGAAGAGCTGAAGGGCTGGGCGTACGAGCGCATGCTGGCTGCCCTTGATGGGCACGCCGACGAGGAAATTCGCCGCGGCGTGACGCTGGTGGGACCGCATCGCGACGAGATTGAATTTACCGTTGCGGGTCGCTCCGCCCGTTCATTTGCCAGCCAAGGACAGCAGCGAACGTTGGTACTGTCCTGGAAGGTGGCCGAGGTGGCCGTGGCTCGCGATGTCCTGGGCACCGCCCCGCTGCTGCTTTTGGACGACGTGATGAGCGAGCTCGACGGCGAGCGTCGCGGTGCTTTCCTGCGGCTGATCGGCGATGATATCCAGACGGTCATAACCACGACCAACCTGGGGTACTTTACCGATGACCTGCTTGATCGAGCCAAGGTGGTGAGCATGGGTGAGACGTGCTAATTACGAGCGCGAGAGCGAAACGGTCGCCTTCAGTGGCTTTTTGAACGCAGAGCGCCAGCGCATCCTGGCGGCTGCGACCCCTGAGCGCCGTGCGCAGATGGAGGCCGCCGAGGAGTCGCGCGCGGTCTATCGCGCGTGGAACGCGGTGTGCTCGGGCACGCGCGAGGGGCGGCATGTGACGGGCCTGCGCTACCTGCCCGAGTCCAATGAGCTGCTGGTATATCTCGACTCGCCCTCGTGGACGCAGGAAATGACGTTGTTGCGCGAGATCATCCGCGCGCGCATGGAGCGCGCCGGTGCGCATGTGGACGGCCTGGTGTTCAAAACCACCGCGCCCGGTCACACGCCGCCCGCCGCCAAGGAGCGCCTTCGCCCAGCGACGACCGAGCGCCCGCCGGCCCCACACGCCGACCTCAGCGATGCCGAGCGCACCGAGATTGAGCGCCAAGTGGCGCCCATCGAAGACCAAAAACTGCGCGAGGCCCTCGAGAACGCCATGAGAGCCAGTGCCGAGTGGGCCAAGGGCGTGCAAAGCAAAAAAGAGCCTTAAATCGCATCTGGTGGCCTTGTAGAGCCAAATACCCTCGTTCCCGAGGGTATTTTTTTACGATAAACTAGTAAGGCTGTACACATTTTCTTGACTGAAGGAGGACGTGTGGCAAACGAAAACGATTACGATGGCGGCGAGATTAAGATTCTCGAAGGTCTCGAGGCCGTTCGTAAGCGCCCGGGCATGTATATCGGCTCGACGAGCGCCAGCGGTCTGCATCACCTGGTGTGGGAGATCGTTGACAACTCCGTCGACGAGGCCATGGCCGGTTTCTGCACCGAGATCCAGGTGACGGTCCACGCCGACAACTCCATCACGGTCGTCGACAACGGGCGCGGCATCCCCGTCGATGAGCACCCTGTTAAAAAGATCCCGACGCTCGAGGTCGTCATGACGATCTTGCACGCCGGTGGTAAGTTCGATAACTCGGCCTATAAGGTCTCGGGCGGCCTGCACGGCGTGGGCATCTCCGTCGTCAACGCACTGTCCAAGCGCGTGGTCGTTCAGGTTCGTCGCGATGGCAACACCTACGAGATGGAGTTCTCGCGCGGCAAGACCGTCAAGAAGATGGAGGTCGTGGGCACCTCGGATTCGACGGGCACCACCGTCACCTTCTGGCCCGACGACGAGATCTTCGAGACCTGCATCTACGATTTCGATACGCTGCACAACCGTCTGCAGGAGACGGCGTTCCTCAATAAGAACCTCAAGATCGTGTTGACCGACGAACGCGAGGCAACTCCCCACGTGGAGGAGTTCTGCTACGAGGGCGGCATCATCGACTTCGTCAAGTTCCTCAACGGGGGCAAGGATGTCCCCGAGGCCTTTAAGGAGCCCATCTACATCGAGGGCAAGTCGGACCCGGACGCGCCTGTGGCCAAGATG
Source organism: Collinsella sp. CLA-ER-H7 (assembly GCF_040092345.1). Lineage (NCBI taxonomy): Bacteria > Bacillati > Actinomycetota > Coriobacteriia > Coriobacteriales > Coriobacteriaceae > Collinsella > Collinsella sp. CLA-ER-H7. The sequence continues at coordinate 36,587 of NZ_JBBNLT010000003.1, forward strand.
GGCGAGGTCGAGGTTTCCCTGCAGTGGAATAGCGGCTACGGCGAGAACGTCATGTCGTTTGCCAACGACATCTACACCCCCGAAGGCGGCATGCACCTTGAGGGCTTCCGTACCGCGCTCACCCGCGTGATCAACGATTACGCGCGCAAGCAGAACCTGCTCAAGGAAAAAGACGCCAACCTGACCGGCGACGATGTGCGCGAGGGCCTTTCGGCCGTTATCTCGGTCAAGCTGCCCGATCCGCAGTTTGAGGGCCAGACCAAGGCAAAGCTCGGCAGCTCCTATATGCGAGCGCTCACGCTCAAGATTGTGACCGACGGCCTTGTCGATTACCTCGAGGAGCATCCCAAGCCCGCTCGCGAGATCGTCAAGAAGGCGCAACAGGCCTGCAAGGCGCGCAATGCCGCCCGCAAGGCGCGCGAGGCGACCCGCCGCAAGAGCCTGCTCGAGACGGCGTCCCTGCCCGGTAAGCTCGCTGACTGCTCGGTGCGCGATGCCGAGCTGACCGAGCTCTTCATCGTAGAGGGCGACTCGGCAGGCGGTTCGGCCAAGGACGGCCGTCGCCGAGACATCCAGGCGATTCTGCCCCTGCGCGGCAAGATTTTGAACGTCGAACGCGTTGGTGACCATCGCGCGTTCTCGAGTGACACCATTCAGTCGCTGATTACCGCGATCGGCTGCGGCGTCACGACGAGTGCCGGCGACGGCGGCGACTTCGATATCACCAAGGCGCGCTACCACAAGATCATCATCATGACCGATGCAGACGTCGACGGTGCGCATATCCGCATCCTGCTGCTGACGTTCTTCTACAAGTACATGCGTCCGCTGATCGATGCCGGTTACGTCTATGTTGCCTGCCCGCCCATCTTTGGCATTAAGGTGCGCAACAAGATCCACTACGTGTATCCCAACGGCCGCCAGCCCGAAGACGAGATCCTGCGCGACACCATCCAGAGTCTGGGCCTGAACCCCGACGATAACGACGAGGACGGCAAGGCCAAGGACGGCAAGATTACCAAAAAGCGCAAGGGCTATACCGTCCAGCGCTACAAGGGCCTGGGCGAGATGGACCCCAAGCAGCTTGCCTCGACGACGATGGACCCAAAGACCCGCATTCTGCAGCGTGTGTCGATCGAGGACGCCGTGGTGGCGGACCGCGCCGTGCGCGAGCTGATGGGTTCCGAGGTCGGCTATCGCCGCGAGTACATTGAAAAACATGCGCATGACGCGCGTTTCCTTGACGCTTAAGAGGAGGTAACGTGGCAGACGATATCAACAATAACGAGGGTATGGGCGAGGCCGGCGATGCCGGTATGCCCGATGATCTGAAGCGCCTGCTTGCCCGTGCTGAGCAGGGCGAGGACGGCGACCCGGACGCCTATAACCCCGATGCCGATGATGATGAGGAAGAAGACGACGCCGAGCTCGAGGAGAGCTTTGGCGAAGTCGACCGTGGCGCCTCGGCCGGCGAGGATATCAACGGCGGCCAGCTCCAGATTTCGGAGTTTGGCCGCGAGATGAAGCAGTCGTTCATCGAGTATTCGATGTCGGTTATCACGGCGCGTGCCCTGCCGGACGTGCGCGACGGCTTAAAGCCGGTGCACCGCCGCATCCTGTACGCGATGAACGAGAGCGGCATCTACCCCAACCGCCCACATAAGAAGTCGGCCTGGACGGTCGGCGAAGTTATCGGTAAGTACCACCCGCATGGCGACTCCGCGGTCTATGAGGCCATGGTCCGCCTGGCGCAGTGGTTCTCCATGCGCACGCCGCTCATCGACGGTCACGGCAACTTCGGCAACATCGACGGCGACGGCGCCGCTGCCATGCGTTACACCGAGAGCCGCCTGGCAAAGCCCGCCATGGAACTGTTGCGTGACTTGCAGAAGGATACCGTCGACTGGCAGCCCAACTACGACGAATCGCTCGCCGAGCCCGTGGCGCTGCCTGCGCGCTTCCCCAACCTGCTGGTCAACGGCAGCCAAGGCATCGCCGTCGGCATGGCCACCAACATCGCTCCGCATAACCTCACCGAGGCGATCGAGGCCACCTGCTACCTGATCGACAACCCCGACGCCACCGTCGACGAGCTCATGCAGATCATGCCCGGTCCGGACTTCCCCACCGGCGCCATCATCATGGGCAGCGCTGGCATTAAGCAGAGCTACGAGACCGGCCGCGGCTCCATTACCGTGCGTGCCAAGGCACATGTGGAGTCCACCAAGACCGGCCGCAGCCGCCTGGTCTTTACTGAGATTCCCTACATGGTCAACAAGGGCACCCTGCAGGAGAAGATCGCCCAGCTCGTCAACGACAAGCGCATCGAGGGCATCTCGGATATGCGCGATGAGTCCAACCAGAAGGGCATCCGTCTGGTCATCGAGCTCAAGAAGGGCGTCATTCCGCAGGTCGTGCTCAACAACCTGTATAAGTACACCTCGCTGCAGACGACCTTTGGCGCCAACAACCTGGCGCTCGTCAACGGCGTTCCCAAATGCCTGAGCCTGCGCGAGATGCTGCAGCACTACATCGATCACCAGGTCGACGTCGTCACCCGCCGTACCCGCTTCGACCTTAAGAAGGCCCAGGCGCGTGCCCATATCCTCGAGGGCTACCTGATGGCCCTTGACCATATCGACGAGGTCATTAGCATCATCCGCTCCTCGCAGACCGACTCCGAGGCCAGCAGCCGCCTGATCGAGCGCTTTGGTTTTACGCCCGAGCAGACCACGGCCATCCTCGAGATGAAGCTGCGCCGCCTGACCGGCCTGGAGCGCGACAAGATTCAGGAAGAGCTGGACGGCTTGCGCCGCGCCATCGCCTACTACGAGGACCTACTGGCGCATGAGGAGAAGATCCTGGGCGTCATCAAGGAAGAGATGCGCGAGATCTCCAAGAAGTTCGGCGACAAGCGCCGCACCGAGATCAGCCAGGTTGAGAAGGACCTGGATGTCGAGGACCTCATCGCCGACGAGGATATGGTCGTGACCATCACCCATACCGGCTACGTTAAGCGTATCCCGGTGGCTGCCTACCGTGCCCAGAAGCGCGGTGGCAAGGGCGTGTCGGGCGTCAACCTCAAAGAGGATGACGTCATCGACGAGATGTTCATCGCGTCCACGCATGAGTACGTGCTGTTCTTCTCGAGCAAGGGCAAGGTCTATCGCCTGAAGGTGCACGAGCTGCCGGTGGGTACGCGCCAGGCGCGCGGTACCGCGATCGTCAACCTGCTGCCCTTTGAGGAGGGCGAGAAGATCGCGAGCGTCATCAGTTGCCGCGAGTTCCCGGCCGACGAGTACCTGATGTTTGCCACCAAGAGTGGCATGGTCAAGAAGACCGTGATGAGCGCATATGACCGTAGCCGCCGTGATGGCCTGATCGCTATCAACCTGCGTGACGATGACGCGCTGCTGAACGTACGCCGCGTGCGCGAGGGTGACAAGATTATCCTGGCCACCACTGCGGGCAAGGCGATCATGTTCTCCGAGGAGCAGGTGCGCGCCACCGGCCGCGATACCAGCGGCGTTCGCGGTATCGGTATGAAGGACGGCGTGAGCGTTCTGGGCATGGAGGTCACTAACGGCAACGGTGATCTGTTCGTCATCACCGAGCGCGGCTACGGCAAGCGCACGCCGGTCGCGGACTACCCAGAGCAGAATCGCGGCGGCCAGGGCGTCTACACCATCCAAATGACCGAGCGTAAGGGTAACCTCGCGGCCATGAAGACGGTGGGCCCGCAGCACGAGCTGTTCATCGTGACGGAGGGCGCGACGGTCATTCGCGTCAAGACCGACGAGATCAGCCAGACCGGCCGCGCCACCCAGGGCGTCAAGATGATGACCGTCGACGACAACGACCGCGTATGCGCTGTCGCCCGCATGACGGCAGCCAAGGAAAAGCCCGAAGGCGAAGCCACAGAAAACGGCTCTGCTTCCGAAGAAACCCCTGTCGATCTAGGCGACGGCAACGACATGCCAGAAGATCTCCTAGACGAGTAAGAGGCCCTAACTGGTAGAAAATATCAGACCCCATATATCGGCGGTCGGCGCACTGCGCGCCGACCGCTTTTTTGAAAACCTTGGGACTCGTGTTCGCCCCGGTCGCACGGCGGCATGTGAAGTCGATCGCGAGTTCCGCACGAGCCTGAGAGCACTTAATGTGCTCTCTGTGCGAGTCAGGACTGTCCGAGCAGGCGACTTCACATGCCGCCGTGCGACCGGGGCGAACACCCTTCAAAGATTTTCAAAAAAAGTTGTTGACGCGCGCGTAACGACTCGTCTAATATATCCCTTGCGCGATGGACCTGTAGCTCAGTTGGTTAGAGCGTCCGGCTGATAACCGGGAGGTCACAAGTTCGAATCTTGTCAGGTCCACCACTTTCTTTCGCAATAAACACCCCAGCGAGAGCCGAGTCGCCGCTGGGGTGTTTATTACTGTCTCCGTGGGGGTTTAGCTCAGCTGGGAGAGCGCGGGCTTTGCAAGCCTGAGGTCAGGGGTTCGATCCCCCTAACCTCCACCATGATGGACCTGTAGCTCAGTTGGTTAGAGCGTCCGGCTGATAACCGGGAGGTCACAAGTTCGAATCTTGTCAGGTCCACCATCAAAACTGTGAAGAGCCCTGGGGCGTTGCCTCGGGGCTTTTTTCTTGTCTGCGATAAATCTCATTTTGGTTTTGTGTGCTGTGCGAAAGATTGGGTAGTATAGCTATTCAATGCGGCGACCTTGCCGCGTGTTAACCGCTACGTACCGGAGGTGTTCCATGGTTCGTGTCGACATAGAGACCATCGTCATGGCCGCCGGTCCCGTGCCATCGCTTATCGTGCTTCGCGAGCGCTGCAGCAAATCGGACTCGCCCGCGCCACTGCGTTCCCTTTCCATTCAAACTGGTTCGTTTGAAGCCGCTGCCATCAGCCGCGGCATCGATAGCGGCCGCGCCGAGCGCCCGATTACCCATGACCTGTTGCTCGATACTGTTGGCGCCCTGGGTGCCAAGCTCGAACGCATCGAAATCGTTCGCGCCGAGCCGCCCGTGTTTTACGCGACGGTTGTCGTGTTGGCCGATGGCAACGAGCATAAGATCGATGCGCGTCCCAGTGATGCCATTGCCCTTGCCGTGCGCAGCAATGCCCCCATGTTTGTGGAGGACGACATCATGAATCGCCTGGGCACCGTTTCTGCCCATGCCGAGGAAGTTGACGACGAGCGGGAGTTCGAGAAGTTCGACGAGTTCGTCCATACGCTCTCCCCTGATGATTTCTAAATGTTCGACAAACACGCGACGGAGTGCGCTCTCATGAGCGCCGGAGTTTCTGCCGAGGCGGCTGCGATCGCCCGCGAGGCCCAGATGCGCTCGGAGGCTTCTGAGGCGGCTCGCATTGCCTATGTGACGCAGGCCCGCACACTTCGCGAGCGCCGCGGCTCGTTTATCAAGATGGTTGTCGTCTCCGCCCTTGTCGCGGCAATCTGCTCGCGCCTTCGTGGTACAGTTGGTGCGCTTGGGTTTTCGATCTCTACGGGCCTCGTGATCTGGGGCATGGTCGATGCGGTCATGCTGACCAGTCAGATCAAGGTGCTCGACAAGCGCGCGATGGATATGATGCGCGCCCGCGACGCTGCCGCCAGGATCGCCGCCGAGGCACAAGAACTGTAACGACGCCAGACTCGATGGGAAGGTCTAAAGATGGCACAGGATATGCAGGACGCCGGTAACGTCTCCGCCGAGCTCGACGCCATGGTGTGCGATCTGATCGGCGCGTTCTTGGACGACCTTGCCGCCGGTGAAAACCCTGGCGTGGTCGTGGCAATTGAGGACGCCGCTTCCAACCGTTATCTGGCGGCGCTCGATGAGGATGGCGAAGAGGCGTGCCTCGAGGCGGCCACCAACTTTATCTCCGAGCACAAGATGGGTCTTAAGGACGAGGGCCTGGGCCGTATCGCCCGCTATGCCATCGGCTACACCGGCTGCGTCGAGATTGACGGCGGCTATCACGATGCTCTGCTCGTGAGCTTCTTCGAAACCACACTCGAGAGCGGTTTTTCGGCATATGTGCTGTATGAGGGCATGGGCGCCGGCGATGGTTTTATGTGGAGCGACCCTGAACCTGCAGGTGAGGAAACCCCTCTCATCTAAAATCGCTAAAATAAACGAGTTTTCGGTAAAAGGCTCAATATTCCCGCTGAGCGTTGCATTGCTGGGCGGGTCGCATACGCGTGCCGGTTGTATATAGATAGAAGATAGGGGAACTACATGCGCGTAGACAATCTGAGGAACATCGCCATCATCGCTCACGTCGACCACGGCAAGACGACGATGGTCGACAAGCTCCTGCGTGCCACGGACGCCTTCCGTGCCAACCAGCAGGTCGAGGACCGCGTCCTGGATTCTAACGACCAGGAGCGTGAGCGCGGCATTACGATTCTCGCCAAGAACATCTCTATCGAGTACAAGGACGTCAAGATCAACGTCATCGACACCCCGGGCCACGCCGACTTTGGCGGCGAGGTCGAGCGCGTGCTGCGTATGGCTGACGGCGCCCTGCTGCTGGTTGACGCTTTTGAGGGCCCCATGCCCCAGACCCGCTTCGTGCTGCGTCACGCTATCGACACCGGCCTTAAGATCATGATCGTCATCAACAAGATCGACCGTCCGGGTGCTAACCCCGAGAAGGCCTACAACGACTGCCTCGACCTTATGGCCGACCTGGGCGCCACCGACGACCAGCTTGAGTTCGCCATGGAGCACGTGGTCTACGCCAGCGCCATGAATGGCTTTGCCCGCCTTGACCCCAACGACGGCAACATGGACATGTATCCGCTGCTCGATATGATCATCGACGACATGCCCGCGCCCGAGGTTGACGAGAACGCCCCGCTGGCCATGCAGTGCGTGACCATCGACCACTCCAACTTCGTTGGCCGTATCGGCATCGGTCGCGTGTACTCCGGCACCATCCACCAGGGCGACCAGATCCTGGTTGTCAAGAATGACGGTTCCAGCGCCACCGCTACCGTCAAACAGCTCTTTACCTTCGACTACCTGGGCCGCACCGAGTGCCAGGAAGTCGGCGCCGGTGACATCGCCGCCGTCGTGGGCATCGATCGCACCGATATCGGCGATGTCTACACCGACCCCGAGAACCCCGTCGAGCTCGAGCCCATCGAGATCGACCCGCCGACCCTGTCCATCGTCTTTGAGGCTTCGACCTCTCCGCTCGTCGGTCGCGACGGCGACATCGTGGGCGCCCGTCAGCTCAAGGAACGCCTGTTCAACGAGGCCGAGAACAACGTGACCATGAAGATCGAGGAGCTCGAGGACAAGAGCGGCGTCGAGGTCTCGGGCCGCGGCATTCTGCACCTGTCCGTTCTGATGGAGTCCATGCGCCGCGAGGGCTTTGAGTTCCAGGTCGGCCGTCCCCGCGTTCTGTTTAAGAAGGACGAGAACGGCAACAAGATGGAGCCTGTCGAGCAGGCCGTCGTTGAGTGCCCGGACGAGTACTCAGGCAAGGTCGTTGAGGTCTTCGGCACCTCCGGCGGCATCATGACGAGCATGGATACCTCGGGCATCGTGACGCACCTCGAGTTTAAGATCCCGACCCGCGGCATCATGGGTCTTAAGAACCGCATCATGAACGTCACCCACGGCGAGGGCGTGTTCTACCACACCTTCCTGGAGTACGGTCCCTACGCCGGCGAGATCGGCAACCGTCAGAACGGCGCCATGATCTCCATGACCACCGAGAAGGCCGTTGCCTACGCTCTGGGCACGCTGCAGGAGCGCGGCCAGCTGTTTGTTGAGCCGGGTACCGAGTGCTATGAGGGCATGATCGTGGGCGAGCGCAGCAAGGCTGGCGACATGGTCGTCAACATCGCCCGTACCAAGAACCTGGGCAACCAGCGTTCCTCGACCTCCGATATCTCCGTCCAGCTGGTGCCGCCCCGCACCTTCTCGCTGGAGGAAGCGCTGGAGTACATCGCCGACGACGAGCTGGTCGAGATTACTCCCAAGAACATCCGCCTGCGCAAGCGTCTGCTCAATGCTACCGACCGCAAAAAGGCCGCCGTCCGCGCCGGTCAGGTCAACAAATAAGCGCTGGGCTTTATAGCGTCTAACAAGAAAGGGCGTCGACCGCAATGGTCGGCGCCCTTTTTGTGCACAGGGACTGAGCTGGTCTGCACCACCACAAAGGTGCCTGGCCCCTTTATGGTGGTTGGCGGCTAAGCGGTGGGGAGTCCTGGCGTGTTAGCTGGCTGCTGCGGTTTGAGGTGGGCGTTGCGCCAGATGATTTGGATGATGTAGCCGAGTGTAAAGACGAGGGCCACGCCGCTGATGAAGTCGCCTACGAGGGGAAGCCCCGTGAGGGCGCCTGCGATCACGCCGCCCACAGCCGCCATGGCGTAGCGGTTCTGGCTGTTTCCGACCATGCGCGCGATCGCGCACCCCGCAAAGGCGCTCGACACCAGTGCGATACCAATAACACCGCACAAGAGGGCTCCGGCAAGCGACAGACCAGCGATAGAGATAATCAGCAGTAGGACGGCGGGGACGATAGCAATCGTGCTCAGAAGACCGCTCACCCACAGGGGCATGGGGCGCTGGTGGAGCATGCCGGCGGCGCTGGCAGTCGCGCGCGGAAAGACGAGCTCGAGCAGCAGAGCGACAAAGCAGGTCGAGAGTGCCGCGGCGACGGTACCGCCGATGACATCGTTAACGGTGGAAGTATCCTCGTTCTCGGTGCGGTCGATCTTGAGCGCGCCGACCTCGGCTCCCGCGGCACGCTCGGGGTCCTCGGAGACGTGCGCGTTCACGGTGCCGGTGATGTGGGCGTTCTTGCCCAGGATGAGCTTGTCGGCCCAAACCTCGACATCGCCCTCGACGGTGCCATCGATGGTCACCGTGTTGCCCGCAAGCGCTGCCGACTTGGTAAAGCCGCGCAGGGCAACCGTCTCGCCTATCGCGTAAAAACAGTTGGCGGTGCTGTCGGCGTTGAGCACAACGTGCTGACCGACGACCGTGACGCTGCCATCAACCGTGGTCTTGGCGATATCGATAGTGCGCGCCGCAAGACGAACGGCGCCGCCCACCGTGCAGTCGCGAATTGAGAGGGTATCGCCCGCAGCGATGATATCGTGGTCGATGGAAGCATCGTCCAAGTTGAGGGCCTGACCGGCCCAGTACAGGTCACCCTCGACGCCGGACGGATTGGCGTCATTGTCGGTCGCAAGTACGTTGCCTGCGGTGTCCGTGCCGGCGAACGACGCCGTGGGAAGCGCAGTGATCGCCAGTGCGATGAGCGCGAATGCCATAAGCAGGCAGCGACGCATTTTGTGTGACGTCGTCGCCGCGGTTTGATTGAAAGTCATGGTTGATCCTTTTGTTAGGTGTTCGGCATATATCTAACAGGGTACCCAACGCGTGGGCACTCTAAAAGAACCTCTCGGTTGCATTTCGAAGGGTCTTGCCGTGCTGTCTACTTTTTACGGTGCAAGAAGCGTGCGATGTCTTCTTCGGTGGGGCTTTTGATGTCAAAGCGCAGCGAGAGCCAGCGCAGACCCATGGTCACGACAACGCATACGACCAGCGCGGCGACATTGCTCATGATGCCGCTCATAACGAGACACACGTAGCTTGTCGATCCGGCGATGGCGGCGATGGCATAAAAGTTAGTACGTTGGAAAATGCCCGGAACCACGCCCATAAAGCCGTCGCGCAACATGCCGCCGCCCACCGCGGTGAAAAAGCCCATCATGATGCACACCGCCGGCGCAAAGCCGTAGACCAGCGCCTTGTCTGCTCCAGTGGCGGCGTAGATGCCGACCGAGATGATGTCGAGCAGGGGAATGAGTTTTTCGGGTTTGTCAACGATTGCCGGGAAAATATAGATGATGGCCGCCGTGGCAATGGAAAGCGGGAGTGCCATCGGCTGGTTGAGGATGTAGACGTTGCCCACCTGCAGCGTCATGTCGCGCAAGAGACCTCCGCCCAGACCGCAGACCACCGCGAGCGCGACCGCGCCCACCAGGTCAAGCTTGTGCTCGCGCGCGACCAACACGCCCGAGATTGAAGCCGCGACGACGGCGAACATTTCGAGCCAAAACGGGATGGCGACCATGGCATCCGTGGCGTGTGAGGTAACGGTCATAGCGGCGACGAGGGGCAAGATGGGGTCCTTTGGGTTGCTGGTTTAGACAATGCCCGTACATAGTACATGGTTGGCGGGCCTGGCGACCCTATTGCTCGGTAAACGGTCGGGACTGGATGCGGGCGTAGGCACCAAACGTGTACATCAGCCTCCAAAGATGTCAAAAAATGTCGGTTTTGGAGGGTGACGTACATGTTTGGGGGTCTGGGTTGATGTTGAACGCGATGGGGGCGTGGCTGAATAGGAGGGATGTCCAAATTTTGAGCGGAGCTCAAAATTTATCCGGTCGGCTTGCGCCGACCGCGCTGCGCTAAAAACGCGCCACGGGCGCGTTTTCTTTACGCTCCGCGCCCTGGCGGGTTCGAATCCCTCCTCCGCCGTATTTGCTTGTAAGGGACTCAAAAGAAAAAAAGCTCCCGTTGTTGGGAGCTTTCTCAATCTAAATGGCGGAGGAGGAGGGATTCGAACCCTCGTGACCTTATACAGGCCAAACGGTTTTCGAGACCGCCGCATTCAACCACTCTGCCACCCCTCCGCGTGGGGTAAAAACAAAGCAGGCTCGAAGGCCTGCTTTGGAATTAACTGGCGGAGAGTCAGGGATTTGAACCCTGGAGACGCTTTTGACGCCTACACGATTTCCAATCGTGCTCCTTCGGCCACTCGGACAACTCTCCGTTAAATGCGAAAGTCAGTATACACGAGGAATCGCAAAGTGCAAACAGAAAAGTTGGCATTTTTTAAAACGCTTTGCCGCGCTTGGCGTTGCAGTGGGTTTGAGGTGCCAAAAAACGGCTTCCGACCAGCGTGGTTGATCAACTCAATTGTTCAAAAGGGGTATTTATAAGCGATTTGGCAATGAATTTAAAAATCTTTGGGTGGTGCTGTGGGCCACTGGTATGCATTTTGTGACCACAACCATGCGCCCGTTGACCTGCGACTTGGCTCAGCTTGTCCTCACGGCACCGTATCTTGTCCACAGATCCGTCAAGCTTTTGGTCAGCATTTGGTTGGAATGCGCATGAAACGTCGTGCGAGTATGGGCATATGTGGAGGTCATGAGGTTGTAGCTGCATATTCTTGCAGCCTAGGAGGTTGAAAGATATTATTACCAAGTCTTTTCCTGCTTCAGGCGCACCTTCACGACCTGAAGCCACATTTGCCCAGAGGAGGTGACAATATGAAGGCTTATGAACTGCTGTTCTTTGTTGACCCGTCGCTCGACCCCGAGACTCGTCTCGCTGTTATGAAGCGTATCGATACCACGATCGCTGAGGGCGCTGGCAAGGTCGACTCCGTTGACGAGTGGGGCAAGCGCAAGCTCGCCTACGAGATCAACGACCTCACCGATGGTGACTACACCCTCATCAACTTCCACGCAGATCCTACCCAGATCGCCGAGCTTGATCGCGTCCTGCGCATCACCGACGCTGTGGTCCGCCACATGATCGTCCGTCGCGACGACCAGGAGTAAGACTGTCGTTTTGGACTGGGCTTGTGCCCCAAGAGGAAGTAGTGAGTTATGAGCATCAATCGAGTGAACATCACCGGTAACCTCACCCGCGATCCCGAGCTGCGCGCCACAGCCGGCGGAACCCAGGTTCTGTCCTTTGGCGTCGCCGTGAACGATCGTCGCCGCAACGCGCAGACTGGCGAGTGGGAGGACTATCCCAACTTTGTCGACTGCACCATGTTCGGCACCCGCGCCGAGGCCGTGAGCCGTTTCCTGGCAAAAGGAAACAAGGTCGCGATCGAGGGCAAGCTGCGCTACAGCTCTTGGGAGCGCGACGGCCAGCGCCGGAGCAAACTTGAGGTCATCGTCGATGAGATCGAGTTTATGAGCTCCCGTGGTGGCCAGGGTGGCTACGACCAGGGCGGTTACGCCCCCGCAGCTCCCGCGCCTGCAGCACGTCCTGCCGCGCCGGTGGCTACGCCGCCCGCGGTCGACGTCTACGATGAGGACATCCCGTTCTAAGGGTTGTTCACCTATTTTTGAGTGAGAGGCGGCTTCGGTTCGCCGAAGTTGCCAAATGAAAGGTATTTTGACATGGCTAATGATTTTTCTGCACGTCAGCCGCGTCGTAAGTACTGCCAGTTCTGCAAGGAGAATACTGAGTTCATCGACTATAAGGACACTCAGCTTCTCCGTAAGTACATGACCGACCGTGGCAAGATCAAGCCCCGTCGCGTCACTGGCGCTTGCACGCAGCATCAGCATGACATCGCCAACGCCATCAAGCGCGCCCGCGAGATGGCTCTCCTGCCGTACACCGTCCCCGTGGTTTCCTCTCGTGGCAACCGCGACCGCGGCTAAGAAGGGAGACGCATCATGAAGGTTATTCTTCTCGATGAGATCAAGGGCAAGGGCGGCGAGGGTGACGTCGTAGAGGTCGCTCAGGGTTACGCTGAGAACTTCCTGTTCCCCAAGAAGCTCGCTGTTGCCGCCACCAAGGGCAACCTCAAGCAGCTTGACGAGCGTCGCAACAACATCGCCAAGCGCGAGGCCGTCCGTCTGGCTACCGCCAACGAGACCAAGGCTGCCTTCGAGGGCAAGACGGTCACCGTTGACGTCAAGGTCGGCGACGAGGGCATCCTCTTTGGCTCCGTTACCGCCGCTATGATCGCTGATGCCATCAAGGCTCAGCTCGGTATGGACATCGACCGCAAGCGCGTCGAGCTCGGTAAGCCCATCAAGGTTGCCGGTGCCCACACCGTTGCCATCTCGCTGTACCGCGAGATCAAGGCCGAGGTTGTCGTTCTCGTCGGCGTTACCGCCGAGGAGCTCGCTGCCGAGGCTGAGGTCGAGGAGGCCGCTGAGGTCGCCGAGGCCGAGACCGCCGAGGTCGAGACTGAGGCTGCTGCCGAGTAGCATTTGCTGCAACGCAACAATCTTGTTCTAAGAAGGGCGCTCTGGGAAACCAGGGCGCCCTTTTGTTTTTTGCGCTGAGTGAGTGTCATGGTGAACGTTGCGTCGAAGTCCTATATACAGGACCGTTCATCCGTTTGGTTCGGTGATGATTGGCCGCGCGCGGCGCGTTTTGGGACCGTGGCTGATACTATGGATGCTTGCAAGCGATATGAATGAGGATGCTCATGGCATATGACGATAGGGAGATCGGGCTGACGGTCGAGGACCGCGGCTCAAAGTTGGGTCTTCCCCAAAACCAAGATGCAGAGGCCAATGTACTGGCCGCTATGCTGCTATCGCCCGAGGTGGTCGAAGAGGCCCAGGTCGAGCTGCAGCCCGATGACTTCTACCGGCCCATTCATAAGACCATCTATACTGCGATGGTCGATATGTACAACAGCCGCATTCCCATCGACTCCATCTCGCTGATCGATTACCTGCGCAGCATCAACAAGCTCGATACCGTGGGCGGCGAGGCGTACATTTTGGAGTTGATGGGTCAGACCCTGTCGCTCGTCAACTGGCAGCACCATGCCGCCATCGTTCGCCGCGACTCGATGCTGCGCGAGCTGATCGGCGCCACTAACGAGATCAACGCGCTGGCATATAACGCCCCCACCGACACCAAAGAGGTTGTCGAGCTGGCCGAGAGCAAGCTGCTCAAGGTTACGGCGCGCGAGGTCAAGTCGAGCTACAAGACGTTGACCGAGTTTATGGTCGAGGCCTATAACGAGGCCGAGGAAGTGTGCCAGGCCGGTGGCCAGGCTGCGGGCGTGCCCACGGGCTTTCCGTCACTCGACCGCATGCTCATGGGTTTTCGCGAGGGCCAGCTCATCATCATCGGCGCCCGTCCTGCTGTAGGTAAGACGTCGTTCGCTCTGAACCTGGCGCTCAACGCTGCCGCTGCTGGTTATACCGTCGGCTTCTTCTCGCTGGAGATGTCGGGCAAGGAAATTGCCCAGCGTCTGATTTGCGCCTACGCCATGATCTCGATCAGTGACTTCCGCATGGGCCGCATTAGCCCCGAGCAGTGGGCCAATATCAACGAGGCCACGCAGACCTTGTCCAAGCTCGATATTCTGATTGACGATACGCCCGGCACCACAGTGACCGAGATTCGCGCCAAGAGCCGCCGTATGCTCCATAACAAGGAGAAGGCAATCATCATTTTGGACTACCTGCAGCTGGTGAGTCCTCCGCCGGGACGCCGCTCCGAGAGCCGTACCGTCGAGGTCTCGGAGATGTCGCGTGGTTTGAAGATCATGGCCAAGGAGCTCAAGATCCCGCTCATCGCGCTGTCACAGCTCTCGCGTCAGGTCGAATCCCGTACCGGCAAGCGCCCACAGCTTTCCGACCTTCGTGAATCGGGCTCCATCGAACAGGACGCCGATATCGTTATGTTCTTGGACCGCTCCGCCGACGAGGCCGAAGCCTCGCGCGACGATCGACCCGACGAGGGCGTTACGCGTATCGTCGTGGCCAAGAACCGTTCGGGCCCGATCGGCGACGTCGACCTGATGTTCCTGCCGGCATCCACCAAGTTCTATGAGCTTGATGGGGTACATGCCGAGGAGTAGGACAGGCGCCCGTTGCACGGGTATACTGGGAATGTTTTGTGCTTCTGCGTGCCGGCGTGGCGCGCAGACAGTCCATGAATGTAAGGAGTAAACATGCCGTCAACCGTTTTGGTCGGTGCCCAGTGGGGCGATGAGGGCAAGGGTAAGATTTGCGACCTGGTCGCCGGCGACTTCGATGCCGTCGTGCGCTACTCGGGCGGCAACAACGCCGGTCACACCATCGTCGTCAACGGCAAGAAGTACGGCCTGCACCAGGTGCCCTCCGGCATCATGTATTCCGACCACGTGTCGGTGATCGGTAACGGCTGCGTCGTCAACCCCAAGGTTGTCCTTGAGGAGATCGATATGTTCGAGGCCGACGGCATCACCACCAAGAACCTCAAGATTAGCGGCAACGCGCATGTCATCATGCCGTACCACATCGATCTGGATGGCGCCTTTGAGCAGAAGCTCGGCAAGAAGAACATCGGTACCACCAAGCGCGGTATCGGTCCGTGCTATCAGGACAAGATGGCCCGCATTGGTCTGCGCATGCAGGACATGCTGGACGAGACGCTGTTCCGCGACAAGCTGGAGACCGCTCTCGCCCGCGTGAACCCCGAGCTCGAGCTCATCTACAACCTGCCCACCTACACCGTGGACCAGATTTGCGACGAGTACCTGCCGATGGCCGAGCGCCTGCGTCCCTACATCACCGAGACGAGCCTGCTGCTCAACAACATGATTGATGAGGGCAAGGACCTGCTGTTTGAGGGCGCCCAGGCGACGCTGCTCGACATCGACCACGGCACCTATCCGTACGTGACGTCTTCCAACTGCACCGCCGGCGGCGCCATCACCGGTTCCGGCGTGGGCATGAAGAACGTCGACCGCGTGCTGGGCGTCATGAAGGCCTACATCACCCGCGTCGGTTCGGGCCCCATGCCCACCGAGCTTTCCTATGAGTCCGAGGCCGGCCACACGCTGACCGAGGAGGGCTATGAGTACGGCGTGACCACCGGTCGCCGTCGTCGTTGCGGCTGGTTTGACGGCCCTATCGCCAACTATGCCTCGCGCGTCAACGGCCTCACCGACATCGCCGTGACTAAGCTCGACGTGCTTTCGGTCTTCGACACCATCAAAGTGTGCGTGGCCTACGACGTCGATGGCGAGCGTTACACCAGCGTGCCCGAACATCAGGTGCGCTTTGAGCATGCCAAGCCCATCTACGAGGAGCTCCCTGGCTGGAAGTGCGACATCACCGGTTGCCGCAGCTTTGAGGAGCTGCCGCAGGAGGCTCAGGACTACGTGGCGTTTATCGAAGATCTGGCACACACCCGCGTGACGTTCATTGGCGTTGGCGCTGGTCGCGAGCAGATCATCAACCGATTCTGGAAGTAATCGGGACTATTTGGTTATTGCGATATACCCCTTTGCAGCCCGGACGGGCGGCCGAGGGGTATATTTGCTTGCAAAGGGCTCGCGCGGAGCGAGCCGTTCATCCATAGAGGAGGCACCCTTGAAGGCGGACACTCAAACCATCGACATCCTGTTGTTGGGCAGCGGCGGCCGTGAGCATGCTTTGGCAGCTAAGCTCGCAGCATCACCGCGCGCCGGCAAGCTCTACATTGCGCCGGGTAACGGCGGCACCGCGAGCTGCGGCGAGAACGTTGTTCTCGACGACTGCGATCCTGCGGCCGTGGCGGCGTTTGCGCAGAGCCACGGATGCGGACTCGTGGTAATTGGCCCCGAGGCTCCGCTCGTGGCGGGCGTGGCCGACGCCGTGCGCGCGGCGGGTATTCCCTGCTTTGGCCCGGGTGCCGAGGGCGCCCAGATGGAGGGCTCCAAGCTGTTCTCCAAGCAGCTCATGGAGCGTGCGGGCATTCCGACGGCAGCCTACGGCTCGTTTACCGACGAGGCTTCGGCTCTCGCCTACGTACGCGAGCAAGGCGCTCCGCTGGTCGTCAAGGCTGACGGCCTTGCCGCGGGCAAGGGCGTTATCGTGGCGACCGAACTTGAGCAGGCCGAGGAAGCCGTGCGCGAGTGCTTTGGCGGCACCTTTGGCGATGCCGGCAACACCGTGGTTATCGAGGAGATGCTCGTTGGCCCTGAGTGCTCGCTGCTGGCCTTTACCGACGGCAAGACCGTGCGCCCCATGGCCACCTCGCAGGACCACAAGCGCGCGCTCGAGGGCGACAAGGGCCCCAACACCGGCGGCATGGGCGTCTACAGCCCGGTGCCCATCGTGACTGACGAGGAGCACGCCACCATGGTGGCGGTCATGGAGCAGACCGTGGCCGAGCTTGCTGCCGAGGGCATCGACTACCGCGGCTGCCTGTACGGCGGCTTTATGCTCACGCCTGCCGGCCCCAAGGTGCTGGAGTTCAATGCCCGCTTTGGCGACCCCGAGACGCAGGTTGTGCTTCCGCGCCTTAAGAACGACCTGGTCGAGGTCATGCTGGCTTGTGCCAACTGCGAGCTCGATCAGATTGAACTCGATTGGCGTGACGAGTGGGCCGTGGCCGTTGTCCTGACGAGCGCGGGCTATCCCGGCAGCTACGAGAAGGGCAAGGTCATCACCGGTATCGCCGATGCCGAGGCCATGGAGAACGTGACCGTGTACCACGCGGGCACTGCCATGGTGGACGGTCAGCTCGTGACCAATGGTGGCCGCGTGCTTGCCGTGACCGCTCTGGGCGACACGTTCGAGAGCGCTCGCAACCTTGCCTACGAGGCCTGCGAGAAGATTGATTTTGAGGGCAAGACCCTGCGTCACGACATCGGCCTGCGCGCGCTGCGCGGCCGCGACGCCTGGGATGCCTAAAATCCGAGAGGAATGAGACGGATGGACGAGAAGAACGAAGAGCTCGTGGACGCGCAGATCGTCGAAGAGGACAGCCGCGTGTATGGGCACGCCGAGGGCGAGCCTGGTGGCGAGGTCGCTGACGAGCCGGCGCTGGTGCTGGGCGATGACGACCCGCACGATGCCGAGCTGCACGAGAAGATTCTTTCGGAGGAGTGCGCCTGGAAGGGCAAGATCCTCGACGTCCACCGTCTTGAGGTTGAGCTGCCCAACGGTCGCCGCAGCGCCCGCGATATCGTTCGCCATCCGGGTGCGGCGGCTGTTGTGGCACTGACCGAGAGCGGCAAGATCGTACTGGTGCGTCAGTACCGCACCGCCATCGACCGCGTGACGGTCGAGATTCCCGCCGGCAAGCTCGATCCAGGCGAGGACCCGCTCGATTGCGCCAAGCGCGAACTGCATGAGGAGACGGGCTTTAGGGCTGGTCGCATTCGCTTTTTGACGTCGATTGTCACGTCCTGCGGCTTCTGTGACGAGATCATTCACATCTACCTGGCCACCAAGCTCGAGTTCGATGCACCCAACCCCGATGATGACGAGTTTGTCAACGTGGACCTGGTGCCGCTGCACGAGCTGATTGACGCCGTGCTCGACGGCAAGATCGAAGACGCCAAGACCGTCGTGGGCGCCTTGGCCTGCGATAGCATCGCGCACCGCCTTGGGGGCACGGAGCTCTAGGTTACGCGGTTTTACCAAACCGCGTAACGAGTCGACGCTGCAAACGCCCCTAAGCGGCAATCTGCCTTTCAATCGTCGCTCGCGTACCGAAGTACGCGTCGCTCCTCTTTCAAGGCACCTTGCTCGCTTAGGGACGTTTTCGCTGACGTTGCTAGAACATCGGCGTTATGTTTGTTGGGACGCTTTGTTTTCAGCCCGACCGGCTCAACCGGATTTATCACGCTATTTATTTCTCTTCGAGGACTGCATGTTTAAGAGGTTTCTTTCGTATTACGAGCCCCAGATGGGGCTTTTTGTTGCTGATACTGTTTGTGCTCTGGTGCTTGCTGCCATTGACCTGGCGTTCCCCATTATCCTGCGCAATTTGACCGGTGGGCTGTTTACTCAGAGTCAGGCTGCCATTATGCAGGCGCTCGGCATGATCGCGGTGGGCTTGGTGCTGATGTATGCCGTCCGCTGCGCCTGCCGCTATTTTGTGAGCTATTGGGGTCACGTGATGGGCGCGCGTATGGAGTCCAAGATGCGCGAGGACCTGTTTGACCAGTACGAGCGCTTTAGCTTTGCGTACTTCGACCGCAACAGCTCGGGCGACATGATGAGCCGCGTGGTCAACGACCTGTTCGATATCTGCGAGGCGGCGCATCACGTACCCGAGTGGATCATCATCTGCGGTATCGAGATTATCGGCTCGTTTGTGATCCTCTTTACCATCGCTCCGGTGCTGGCGCTTGCCATGGCCGTGGTGACGGCGGCGTTTGCGGTCGTCATGTTTTGGCAGAACATGCGCATGCGCGAGGTCTTTAGCGACAACCGCAAGAAGATCAGCGGCATTAATGCACAGCTGCAGGATTCTCTGGCGGGCATGCGCGTGGTCAAGAGCTTTGCCAACGAGGAGACCGAGCGTGCCAAGTTCCGTGCCTCTAACGACCGCTACCTTTTGTCCAAGGAGAACATGTATCACGCCATGGGCGTCTATACCGCGACGTATGGCCTGCTCTCGGGTGTGCTCTATGTGATCGTAGTGCTGCTGGGCGGATGGCTGGTCGCCCAGGGACAGCTACAGGCGGTCGATATGGCGACCTTCGCACTCTATATTTCGCTGTTCTGCACGCCGCTTGAGACGCTCGTCAATTCGGCCGAAACGTATCAGAAGGCTATCGCCGGCTTTAAGCGTATGGACGAGGTGCTCTCGACGGCGCCGGATATCCAGGACAAGCCGGGCGCTACGGATCTGCAGGTGACTGCCGGCGCCGTGGAGTATCACGACGTGTGCTTTAACTACGAGGATGTTGAGCTGGGCGAGGGCGATGCCGACGAGCGTCCTGTTATCGACCACATGGACCTGTCTATCAAGCCCGGGCAGACCATCGCGTTGGTTGGCCCCTCGGGTGGCGGCAAGTCCACGACCTGTTCGCTGCTGCCGCGCTTTTATGACGTGGCTACCGGATCCATTAGCATCGACGGTCAGGACGTGCGCGATGTGACGCAGCAGAGCCTGCGCCGCGCCATCGGCCTGGTGCAGCAGGATGTCTATCTGTTTGACGGTACGATTGGCGAGAACATCGCCTACGGCAAGCCGGGCGCTACGGCAGAAGAGATCGCCGAGGCCGCCCGTCGCGCCAACATCGATGCCTTTATCGAGTCGCTTCCGCAGGGCTACGACACCGTGGTGGGCGAGCGCGGCAGCCGTCTTTCGGGCGGACAGAAGCAGCGCGTTGCCATCGCGCGCGTGTTTCTCAAGAACCCCAAGATCCTGATTTTGGACGAGGCGACGAGTGCTTTGGATAACGAGAGCGAGGAGGCGGTGCAGGAGTCACTCGAAGAGCTGGCACGCGGCCGCACCACGATTATTATCGCCCACCGTCTTTCGACCATTAAGCATGCCGATGAGATTGCGACCGTTGAGCATGGTCGCGTTGTGGAGCGTGGCACGCACGAGGAGCTTCTCGCCCGTGGCGGCACCTATGCCCGTTACTATCGAATGCAGTTCGAAGGTGCGCGTGCGCACGAGCTCGACTGATTGATATGACAGGAAGTTTATGGCTGACAAGAACCCTTTGACTCCGGAAGAAGTGACGGAGTTATTCTCCGAAATCGATGCATCCGGCGTCTTGGATCCCACGCTCGCCAAAAAGCGTACCGAGCGCATGCGTGAGAAGGAGGCTGCGGCCAAGCGCGGTGACAAAGCGGCGCTAGCGCAGCTGCGCAGTGAGGACCGCGCGAGCCAGGCAAAACATATCGACCCGCTGTCCGAGGACGATCCTTCGGGCTCGCAGGTGAGCCATACCATTACGAAGACCGCGATGGCCGTGGTCATCGGTATTTTGGTGCTGATCGTGGGCATGCAGATCGGCTACGGCGTGATGCGCCGTCTGAATACCGCCAACCTGTCCGAGAGCGTTTCGGTCGATACCGTCTCGACCGCGCTCAAGGGTGGACTTGAATGGGGCAACGGCTTTACGCAGTTCCCGCTCGACTTTACCGTCGATGAAGCCGATGAACGCACGGGCACGGTCGAGGTGACGGTGTTGGACACGTCTTCTGCCAACGAGCTCGAGCTGTTGTCCAACGGGCAGATTCAGGCCGCGGCGCTTGCGACCAACGCGTTGCTCAACGACAAGATCGACCGCGTGGTGTATAACGTTCACGCCTATATCGACGAGGATAGCAACATTCAGCACGATTCCTTCTTTGGCATGTTCCCCGCGCGCGGCCACCAGAGCGCCATTTTGACGTTCGTGTGGACCAAGAGCTCATCCAACGCCACGAGTATCGACTGGAAGATGCGCATCGTGAGTATGGATGACACCATCGCCGAGCGCATTCAGAAGCAGGTGAACTCGGTGTCGTCGTTGATTGAGGACCCGGTGGTGAGCCAGACCAAGATTGACGAGGAAAAGGCCGAGCGCGATCTGGAGCATCGTCTGCATGGCCGCGAGATTTTCCGCGGCGGCAAGCCCGATCGCACACCGTCCGAACTGCTGGATCAGGACAAGAAATAATAAGACGCCATCATCCCGCGTGAGCCACAAGCCCGCGCGGGATGATTTTTTAATCCCCGTCCCAGAAAAATCATTATGCATAGAAAGTCATAATTATCATTTCGTAAACATTTCGATGAAATTAACGCCATGAGGCATGCTTGCGGTTACAATACCGCGAGGCCTAACTACACACCTTTAAGCCGGTCCTGTGAGACCGGGAAGGAGAATTATGGCGAACAACCATACCGCGGGCGCTGCCGCCCGCACCTTCGCGCCCAGCGAGCTTTGCCAGCGTATGCTGGCCAAAACCAGCAAGGGCACCTGCGGTCCCTGCATTCTGTATCTTGAGGATGGGACCATTTTTTATGGACGTGCATGCGGCGCCGAGGGCACCGAGACCGGCGAAGTCTGCTTCAACACCTCGCTCGAGGGCTACTTTGAGGTCATGACCGACCCGAGTTATGCCGGCCAAATCGTAACCATGACCTATCCGCAGATCGGCAACTACGGTATCGACGAGGCCGACGTCCAGTCGGCCTTCCCCGGCGACGCCGTGCGCCCTGCGAGCGCTCCGGCCATGCGCGGCATGATCGTTCGCGACATGTGCGCCACGCCTTCTAACTGGCGCTCGGCCGTCAGCGTGCCGGAGTACCTGCGCGCTCACGGCATCGTCGCTATCGAGGGTGTCGATACCCGCGCCCTGGTGCGCCATCTGCGCGATAATGGTTCCAAGATGGGCATTATCTCGACCGAGATCTTCGACGTCGACGAGCTTGCCGAGCGTCTGGCCGCAGCGCCCACGCTGGTAGGCGAGAACCTGGTCAAGACCGTGAGCTGCCCTGAGCCCCACGCCTTTGCCGCCGTCGACCTGCCTGCCACGCATGACTTTGCACTTGCGGCTGCCGCTCCTGCCTGTCACAAGGTGGTCGCCTACGACTGCGGTGTGAAGCGCGGTATTCTGGAGGGGCTGGTCCGCGCCGGCTGCGACCTTACCGTCGTGCCGTGGGATACGCCCGCGAGTGAGGTGCTCGACATGAATCCCGACGGTGTCTTTTTGTCCAATGGCCCCGGCGACCCCGACGCCGTGGTGGAGACCTACGAGCAGGTGCAGCAGCTGATCGGCAAGGTGCCGGTCTTTGGTATTTGTCTTGGTCACCAGATGATCAGCCTGGCCTGCGGCGCCCAGATGGAAAAGCTTAAGTTCGGTCACCGCGGTGGCAACCAGCCGGTTATGAACCTGGTAAGCCGCCGTGTGGAGATCACCGCGCAAAACCATGGCTTTGGCCTGCTGTTCCCCAGCTTGGGCAAGCTTGTCCCCGAGCTTTCCGGCGGCGAGACCGAGCATGCGGCCGATGGAGATCTGCGCGTCTGGGTGCGCCGCGGAATCGCGCCGGTCGTGGTGAACGAGCGCTTTGGTCGCATTCGCCTGACACATGTGAACCTCAACGACGGCACCGCCGAGGGCATCCAGCTGCTCGACGCACCGTGCTTCTCGGTCCAGTACCACCCCGAGGCCTCGCCTGGCCCCACCGATGCCCACTATCTCTTTACCGCCTTTACGCGACTCATGGACGGCGAGGAGAACTACCTGGACATCGACACCGCGAAGGACCGCCTTGCCGGCTGGAACTTTGCCGACGATGGTTCCGCCGTTCTACCGAACGGCGGACCGGTCGACGCTGCGGCTGCATCTGGCACATCATCTTGCCGCTCTGCTTCGGACGCGCGGGCATAAGCCCAGCGCGCCCTCGCATCACGGCAACCTGATGCACCAGCTGCACCCTCGCTGACTTTTCCAAAACATTGAGTCAGCCTCTCTAGGAGGTTTTAAACATGCCGAAACGTACTGACATCAAGCGCATCCTCGTTATTGGTTCGGGCCCCATTGTCATTGGCCAGGCCTGTGAGTTTGACTACTCCGGCGCCCAGGCCTGCAAGGTGCTCAAGGAGGATGGCTTTGAGGTCATCCTGGTCAACTCCAACCCGGCGACCATCATGACCGACCCGGGTCTTGCCGACCGCACCTATGTCGAGCCCATCACCGCCGAATTTATCGAGCGCGTAATCAAGAAAGAGCGCCCGGACGCGCTGCTGCCCACGCTGGGCGGCCAGACCGGTCTGAACGCCGCCGTCGAGCTGGCAAAGGACGGTACGCTCGACAAGTACGGCGTCGAGATGATCGGCTGCGACCTGGCCGCTATCGAGCGCGGCGAGGACCGCAAGCTCTTTAACGAGGCCATGGCCGAGATTGGCCTGGAGGTCGCGCGCTCGGGCTATGCCTACAGCGTGGCCGACGCCGAGACTATCGCCGAGCGCGTGGGTTATCCCTGCGTACTGCGCCCGAGCTTTACCCTCGGCGGCGCCGGCGGCGGCATCGCTCACACCCACGAGGAGCTCGTCTCCATCGTGAGCCAGGGCTTGGAGCTCTCGCCTGCCCACGAGGTGCTGGTCGAGGAGTCCATCGAGGGCTGGAAAGAGTATGAGATGGAGGTCATGCGTGATCACGCCGGCAACGGCATCATCGTGTGCTCCATCGAGAACCTCGACCCCATGGGCGTGCATACCGGCGACTCCATCACCGTGGCGCCGGCGCAGACGCTCTCCGACCTTGAGTATCAGCGCATGCGCGTGGCCTCGCTCGCCATTCTGGAGAAGATCGGCGTCGAGACCGGTGGCTCCAACGTGCAGTTTGCCGTGAACCCCAACACCGGCCGCCTGATCGTCATCGAGATGAACCCGCGCGTGAGCCGCTCGTCCGCCCTCGCTTCCAAGGCCACGGGTTTCCCCATCGCCAAGGCCGCCGCGCGCCTGGCTGTGGGCTACACGCTCGACGAGATCGTCAACGACATCACCAAGGCTACGCCCGCCTGCTTTGAGCCCACAATCGACTACTGTGTGGTCAAGGTGCCGCGCTTTGCCTTCGAGAAGTTCAAGGGTACCGACCCCACACTCACCACGCGCATGAAGGCCGTGGGCGAGATTATGGCGATCGGTCGCACCTTTGAGGAGGCCTTTGGCAAGGCTATGCGCTCGCTGGAGGATGGCCACCAGGGCATTTGCGCCGGTGGCAAAGAGGGTGCCGATAAGATGAGCGACGACGAGCTTGCTCAGGCCGTGGCAACCCCGACCGAGCATCGCATCTTCTTTGTGGTCGAGGCCCTGCGCCGTGGCTGGGGCATTGCCCGCATCCATGCCATCTGCGGTATCGATCCGTGGTACCTCAACCGTATCAACGACATGGTGCAGGTCCAGGAGAGCATCCGTGGCCTGCGTGTGGAGGATATCGACGCCGACGCGATGCGCCTGCTCAAGCAGTACGGCACGAGCGACGCCGAGATCGCCGCGCTGACCAGCTCGGACGAGCGCTTTGTGCGCGCCTATCGCAAGGGCCTGGGCGTGGTTCCCAGCATGAAGACGGTCGATACCTGCGCTGCGGAGTTCTCGAGCGCCACGGAGTACCATTACAAGACCTACGAGAACATCTACCGCACGAGCCCAGTCGCCAAAAAGTGCGTGGCCCCCGACGAGACCATGCCGGCAGATAGGCCCAAGGCGATGATTCTGGGTGCCGGCCCCAACCGTATTGGCCAGGGTATCGAGTTCGATTACTGCTGCGTGCACGCGAGCTACGCGCTGGCGGCCCGCGGCTTTGAGACCATCATGGTCAACTGCAATCCCGAGACCGTCTCGACCGACTACGACACGTCCGACCGCCTTTACTTTGAGCCGCTCACCTACGAGGATGTCATGGACGTCATCGATGTTGAGCGCCCCGACGGCGTCGTGGTGACGCTCGGCGGCCAGACCCCGCTTAAGCTGGCGCGCATGCTCGAGGAGAGCGGCGTGAACATCATGGGTACCAAGCCCGATGCCATCGACTTTGCCGAGGATCGCGAGCGTTTTGCCGCCCTGCTCGACAAGCTGGGCATCATGTACCCGCCGGCGGGCCAGGCCACCTCGTTTGAGGAGGCCGAGGCCGTGGCCGCGCACATTGGCTACCCGCTGCTGGTACGTCCGAGCTACGTGCTGGGCGGCCGCGGCATGATGATCGCCTACGATGCCGAGCACCTGCGCGATTACATGGCCGAGGCCGCGCGCATTAGCCCCGACTACCCGGTGTACCTGGACCGCTTCCTGGAGGGTGCGATCGAGTCTGATGTCGACGCCCTGTGCGATGGCGAAGAGGTCTACATTGGCGGCATTCTGGAGCATATCGAGGAGGCCGGTATCCACTCTGGCGACTCCGCGACCTGCATCCCGCCGTTCAGCTTTAGCGAGAGCCTGCAGGCAAAGCTTCGCGAGACCACGCGCCGCATCGCGATGGCGCTGGGCGTACGCGGCCTGGTCAACGTGCAGTACGCCATCAAGGGCGAGACCGTCTACGTGATCGAGGCAAACCCGCGCGCGAGCCGCACCGTGCCGTTCATCTCCAAGGCAACCGGCGTGCCGCTGGCCAAGTGCGCGGCGCGTATCATGGCGGGCGATTCTATCGCCAGCCTGGGTCTGCCGAGCGACGAGCGTCAGCTCGATTGGTTCTGTATGAAGGAAGCCGTTATGCCCTGGGGCCGTTTCCCGGGCGCTGACGTTATCCTGGGGCCCGAGATGAAGTCGACGGGCGAGGTCATGGGTATCGCCAAGAGCTATCCCGAGGCATACGCCAAGACACAACTGGCGATTGACTACAAGCTGCCCGACCCGAGCGCCGGCAAGGTGTTCATCAGCGTGTGCGACCGCGACAAGCGTCATATCCTTTCGGTCGCTCGTATCCTGCGCTACCTGGGCTTTGATATCTGCTCCACCGAGGGTACGGCGCGCGTGCTGCGCGGCGGCAACGTGACGTGCGAGGTCGTGGAGAAGATCAGCGGCCCGCACGACGGCGAGCGTCCCAACATTGGTGACCTCATCGCCGATGGCAAGATTGCGGTAATCATCAATACGCCGTACGGCCCGGGCTCGCGTGGCGATGGCTACCTGCTACGCACCGAGGCCGTCCGTCGTGGCGTGACCTGCGTGACGGCGATGTCTGCGGCCAACACGTACGTGAGTGCCATCGAGGCCGTGCGCGAGGACCAGCAGGGTCACGGCAGCGCCAACGACATGGGCATGGACGTCATCGCCCTGCAGGACCTGCCGCAGCACACGGTGTAGTGTGACCTGTCCGGCCGGGGCGGGAGGGGCCGAGATTTCCCCCTTTCGCTCCGGCTGCAAGCAGAGTCGCTCAGGAGGAAACTCGGCCCCTCCCGCCCCGGCCTGCGGTGACTTGGCTGCACCGTGTGCTGCGGAAGGGGCTTTGCGCGATGACTAGGGCTGAATAAAAAGTGAGTGTGGGATCCGCCGTTCGTTCGAACGGCGGATCCCACGTTAATATTTCAGCCAACGTACGTCATAGCAATTCCCGGTAGGTCGCAGGGCGCTTCGCGGGCGGGCCAGGCTTTATCTGAACGACTTTGCGAAGCAAGCGGAGTGAAGATAAAGCCTGGCCCGCCCGCGAAGCGCCACAAAGACCGCAGGGACGGGAGCAGCTATACTACTCTCAGTAGTTAAGGGTCGCGGATCCGCCGCGTCACCGCTCTCAACGGGAGGTCTTTGTTTATGGCAGATCAAAAGCCGGTTGTCGGGATCATCATGGGCTCCAAGTCCGATCTGGGCGTTATGGAAGGTTGCACCGCCGAGCTCGAGGCGCTCGGCGTGCCCTATGAGCTCGTCATTGCGAGCGCACACCGCACGCCGGCGAAGGTCCACGAGTGGGCTTCGACTGCTGCCGATCGCGGTATCAAGGTGATTATCGCCGCCGCTGGCAAGGCCGCTCACCTGGGTGGTGTCGTGGCTGCCTTTACGCCGCTGCCGGTTATCGGTGTGCCTATGAAGACGAGTGACTTGGGCGGCATGGATTCGCTGCTGTCGATGGTGCAGATGCCTTCGGGCGTGCCCGTGGCCTGCGTTGCCATCAACGGCGCCAAGAACGCCGCCATCTACGCCACGCAGATTCTAGGCGCTTGCGACCCCGAGTACCGCAAGGTTATCGAGAAGATGAAGCAGGAGATGGCCGACGCCTAGGCGTTCTGCCGTTTCACCGCAGTATAAGGAGAGCCATGTCCGACTATCAGGGAAAACGATTCAAGGCTTCTCAGATTCCCAATCCATCGAAGCCGGGTGCTGCCCATGCGGCGCAGCAGGGTCGGGCATCCTCTCCTCAGCAGCCGCGCGCGCTGCGCCCCGTGACACCGGCGACGCATCGTCGACAGGACGCGCCAGCCGCATATCGACCTTCATCTTATAGCAACGCTAAGAAGCCGCTCCGGTCTTCATCGCATGCCGCGCCGTCGGATTACACCGAGCCGCCGCGCAAAAAGCGCCGCTCCATTATTCCCATTCTGCTCATCATCATCGGCATCGGTCTGATTGTCGCCGCCGCCGCTATCTTTATTAATGCTCAGATTGGCTATAAGCAGGCGAGCGATTCGTATCAGAAAATCGAGAAGCAATATGTAAGCGATAAGGACGCCAGCGGCGTGCCGATTATCGACTTCGATGCACTTGCCCAGACAAATCCCGAGGTTGTGGGTTGGATTTACGAGCCGGGAACCAACATCAACTATCCCGTGGTGCAGACCAATAACAACTCCAAATACCTCAACACGCTGTTTGACGGTACGTCCAATGCATCGGGTGCGATCTTCTTGGACAGCGACGATACCGCGCCAGGAATGGTTGACCAGCAGACTACGATCTATGGTCACCACATGAACGACGGATCGATGTTCAATGTGATCTCGGACACGGCCGATCAGGCGACGTTCGACAGCATAGAGTACGTGTATTACATCACGCGCGACGCCACCTATAAACTGCGACCACTGGCGACCAAAGTTGTCGAGGACACGTATGCCAAGGCGCGCACGCCCAATTTTGAGGGCGATGACGGGCTCAAGAACTACCTGTCCGAGATGCTCGACGGCGCCTCTGCCGTGGCGAGCGATGCCACCGATCGTGCCGCTTCGGCAACCAAGGTCGTGACGCTTGTGACCTGTCGTTCGTTATCGCTGAGCAACACGCGTGCTGTCATGGTGCTCACGCCGGTCGAGGAATAAGTTGTTCGAGAGTAGCTAAAAAGCCCCGTTCCAAATTGGCTACTCGACGACGGTAAGGGAGAAATGATGCTCGAGAATGGCAAAACGATGCCTTCGGTTGATGCTTGGCTGCGCGAGGCCAAGGCCGATTCGTCGGCACCTGCGTGCGGTATGTATCTGACACATAACGGTGTGGTGCGCGCGACGCCCAAGGCCGAGGCGCGCGGTGTCGAGACCGATGGCGTGGCGCCGGGCCACAAGGTGGGCGGCATGGTGTTTGGCTACGACGCCAGCAAGGTGCAGGCTGCTATCGAGGCCACGCGCGCGATGCCGGGTATCGGCTATGTGCGCGTGTGGCTGGCAAGCGGCGAGCTTGCCGTAGGTGACGACATCATGCTCGTGCTCATTGGCGGAGACATTCGCCCGCATGTGGTCGATGCGCTGCAGTCGCTCGTCGGCACCATCAAGAACGAGTGCGTGAGCGAGGTCGAGCGCGAGGCGTAAGGCCTCGTCGGCAATCCGAGTCTGTCTATAGCGAAAGCCCGCCGGCAGTTCATGTAGATCTGCCAGCGGGCTTTGATGTGTTGGAGCTATTTTGCTCTGGCGTTTGCTACACGCGTGTGGCGTCCTTGGGGCTCATGGTCATACTCTGAAAACGGTTCTCCATATATTCGTTATCGAAATGCTTGTCATAGAACTGTGCGACGGGAATATTTCGAACGGTTCCGTTGACGCGCTGATACCAATAGTCGAGCGATTGCAACGTCATGACGCCGTCGATCAACATGACGGCGGTCAGGATGACGGTAGCAGAGTAGCGGCGTTTCCATGGAATCATATTGATGAGCTTAAGCAGGCGCGGCAGCAAGACCTTGATCCAGATGAGGCCACCCAGGCCCCACATGCAGGCAAACGGCGTGCATGTGCGTCCCCCGGTCAATACCGCGATGGGATCGGGCATGCCGAATAGCCTAATGTGTGAATAGCTCCACGACACCACGCCAAATGAGGTCTGCATAAACCAGCCTACAAACACCTCGAAAGCGCCGCCGATCAGGGCACTTACCAGGAAAATGATCAGAGGATTCTTTTTATAGAAGCGGTTGAGCGCCATGGTCATGAGCACCGCGCCAAATCCGTAGATGGGGCTAAAGGGGCCAAATAGCATACCGGCACGGTCCTGATAGACGCCGGGATCGACGACGACCATATGCCAGACTTCCTCGAGAATGAGACCTAACACGCTGCAGACGAAGAATACCCAGAACAGGTTGAAGTAGTTGAGCTTGATGTAGCCCTCGCCGGTTTCGTCGCGGCCGAGCATCCCCTCGGCGGCGGCATCGCGGTCGAGCATCTCTTGCAGACGGCGCTGCAGTTCGCGCTCCTGGCGTAGCGTGGGGTCGACGGTGGCCGACAGCGCAATGAGGATGACAAGCTGGACGGCGGGGCGCAGCAGGAAGGGTCCGATGCCCTGGAGCATCACGTCAACTAAAAGCTCCACGACGGTAAATGCGATGAGGACGTAAGACAGGCGGGCGGCATTGCGCCGCTGGTCCTTGATGAGGTCCAGGCCAAAGACGATCAAGATGATCGCGCTTGCCGCCGAGAGCATAATGCCGGCGACGATAAGGCCAACCGCGACCAGGGTGTTATCACCGAGCTTAGCGGCGACGTTGCCGTTAATGAGTGCGGTGATGACCTGCCACATAAAGACGGCGACTGACGGGAGCGTGCCCACGCCAGATAGGGTGCACAGGACTGCGTAGACCTTGATGATAAGGGGGATCTTCTTGGCCTCCGTGGTGCTGGGGACACTGGGGTCGAGTTGATTTCGATCCATACGCTACCTTTCTCGTCTTGTAGGAGCCTACAAGGATACGCCGACGACCAGCTAAAAGACAGGACGAACGTCCCAATTGCAACAATGTAGCCCCTAGCGCGGGCGAGACACGGCGCACGGGAAGTCTTCGAGGCCGTTGCCCCTGAGAGTGGACTACCCAATAAAATGTTTGGTCGCAAAACGGATAATAAGCTCGGTGGGCTTTTAAAAAGCGCTGCTCATGCGCGGGGGAGCGCGTCGCGCCGTGCGTATAATAAGGCGGGTAACGCCAAAATACGAGGCTCTGAGGGGATGCCATGTCTCAAGAAACCATCCGCGCGGCCGAGCGTGCCGCGGGACAGGTGAACGCCATGTCGACGTATGATCCGGACTCTGACCAGCTGCATGAGGAATGCGGCGTTTTTGGTGTCTGGGCGCCCGATCGCGACGTGGCTCGACTGACGTACTTTGGCCTGCGTGCACTGCAGCATCGCGGCCAAGAATCGGCGGGAATCGCCGTTGGTGACGGCGGTACGGTTATGGTCCGCAAGGATCTGGGCCTGCTCGACCGCGTGTTCTCCAATGCCGACTTGTCGACGCTCTCCGGTCAGCTGGCCGTGGGTCATGTGCGCTACGGCACCGCCGGCGCCAAGAGCTGGGAAGCCTCTCAGCCGCACCTCTCTACCATCAATAGCGTCATTATCGCGCTCGCGCACAACGGCACCCTCGTCAACACCGACGAGCTGCGTCGTCAGCTGATCGAGCTGGGCGTACCGTTCCTCTCCAACTCGGATTCCGAGGTCGCGACCAAACTCATCGGCTACTTTACTCAGCGTACTGGCCATCTGCGCGAGGGCATTCGCAAGACCATGGAGCTCGTGCGCGGCGGCTACGCCATGACGCTAATCAACGAGCAGGCGCTCTACGCATTCCGCGATCCGCACGGCATTCGCCCGCTCGTGCTGGGCAAGCTGGTGGATGAGGGCCTGGACCAGGCCGATGCCGCATCCGTTTCGCAGCTGCCGTCGCAGGACGGCGCCGCGACGGTCGACGCCACCACCCATGTCACGCGCGCCGGCGGCTGGGTCGTTGCCTCCGAGACCTGCGCGCTCGATATCGTGGGCGCCGAGTACGTCCGCGACGTCCGTCCCGGTGAGATTTTGCGCATCAGCGCCGAGGGCCTTGTGTCCGAGCAGGGCGTGCCTGCCGCCGAAGAGCCTGCTAACTGCATTTTTGAGCAGGTCTACTTTGCTCGCCCCGATTCCATCATGAACGGCAAGAGCGTCTACGCCTGCCGTTATGACATGGGTCGTCAGCTGGCACATGAGGAGCCCGTCGAGGCCGACCTGGTCATCGGCGTGCCCGACTCCGGCCTGCCGCCCGCGGAGGGCTATTCGCACGAGAGTGGCATTCCCTTTGGCGAGGGCCTCATCAAGAACCGCTATGTGGGCCGTACGTTTATCGAGCCTACGCAGGAGCTGCGTGCCATGGGCGTGCGTATGAAGCTCAACCCGCTGCGTGACAACATCGAGGGCAAGCGCCTGGTCGTCATCGACGACTCCATCGTGCGCGGCACCACCATGGTGCAGCTCGTCAAGATGCTGCGCAACGCCGGCGCCAAGGAGATTCATATCCGCATCAACTCGCCCGAGGTCATCTGGCCGTGCTTCTACGGTATCGATACCGACGTGCAGTCGCAGCTTATCAGCGCCAACAAGACGGTCGACGAGATTTGCGAGTATATCGGCGCCGATTCGCTGGCCTTCCTTTCGGTCGAGGGCCTGCTTAAGGTCATGCCCAAGGGCGGTTACTGCGATGCGTGCTTTACCGGCCGCTACCCCGTGGCGATTCCCGAGAGCTTTGGCCGCGACAAGTTCATGGAGGGCTTTAAGCCCCGCAACCTGGACAGGCCGCTGCACTTTGATGACGACGCCGTGGTCGAGAAATACGACGATCGCAGCTGGGAAGAGGAACACGGCGAGGCCTAAAACCTGCCATGTAGGGACAGGTTTATTTTGGCAGGTTTTATCTGCTGTTTTGTTGATACTACGGCGCGCGCCGCTGCGGTGTGCGCCGATATGAACGCAACTATGAGCACCGTTTGGCGCCCGGGCGGCGGACGGTAGTGGGAGAGGAAGGCTCAGATGAGCGACAGCAAACATGTGACGTATGAGGATGCCGGCGTCGATACCGCCGAGGGCGGCCGCGCCGTCGACGCTATTAAGCAAATGGTTAAGGACACCAACCGTCCCGAGGTCATCGGCGGTATCGGTGGCTTTGGTGGCCTGTTCTCGGCTGCCGCGCTTAAGGATATGGAAGACCCGATTCTGATTAGCGGTACCGACGGCGTGGGCACCAAGCTCGTGCTCGCCCAGATCATGGACCGTCACGAGACGGTGGGCCAGGACCTGGTTGCTATGTGCGTCAACGACATTCTGGCTTCGGGCGCCGAGCCGCTGTTCTTCCTGGACTACGTTGCCATCGGCCACATCGAGGCCGAGCACATGGCAAAGATCATCAAGGGTGTAGCCGACGGCTGTAAGCTCGCGGGCTGCGCGCTCGTGGGCGGCGAGATGGCCGAGCACCCGGGCGTTATGGCTCCTGCCGACTACGACCTTGCCGGATTTACCGTGGGCGTCGTCGACCGTCCCAAGATGCTCGACCCCGCGAACGTCCGCCCGGGCGATGTGATCCTGGGCCTGCCTTCCACCGGCGTGCACTCCAACGGCTACTCGCTCGTGCGCAAGGTCATCGGCGTCGACGGCATTAAGCCGGGCACGCCCGAGGCCGCCGCTAAGGCCGAGGAGCTGAGCCGTCCGCTCGAGGAGCTCGGCGGCGCATCGCTGGCAGACGCCCTGCTGGCTCCCACGCGCATCTACGTCAAGCCGATCCTGGAGCTGCTGCGCGGCGGCGCCAACGTTCATGCCATTGCCCACATCACCGGCGGCGGTATTACCGAGAACCTCAACCGCGCGCTCGCCGACGACGTCGACGCTGTGGTCACCCGCAACGGTGCCGAGATGGGCTGGGACGTTCCGCCCGTCATCACCTATGTGTCGCGCCAGGCCGAGCTTGCGCCCAACGAGGCGTGCAAGACCTTCAACATGGGCGTTGGCCTGTGCCTGGTCGTCGCCCCCGAGGACGAGGCTGCCGTGACCGAGGCTCTGGTCGCGCTGGGAGAGAAGCCGTTCCGCGTGGGCGAGTGCGTCGAGGGCTCCGGTAAGGTCGTGTACTCCGATGAGCGCTAACGAGCAGATGGCTGCTGCCGCGAGCCTGGGCTTTGTGCCCTACACCCGTCCGACCGGCACCGATACGGCCGAGCCGCTCAAGATCGGTGTGCTCATCAGCGGTTCGGGTACCAACCTGCAGGCGCTGATCGACCTGATCGCCGCCGGCAAGCTCAACGCTTCGATTGAGCTTGTGGTGTCGAGCCGTCCTTCGGCTAAGGGTTTGCAGCGCGCTGAGCGCGCGGGCATCCAGACGCTCACGCTGTCCAAGGATGTCTACGCCGACCCCATCGCCGCTGACGAGATCATCGCGCACGAGCTTCTCGAGCGCGGCTGCGAGTATGTGGTCATGGCCGGCTACATGCGCATGGTGCACACGCCTCTGCTGGCGGCGTTTCCCAACCGCGTGGTCAATCTGCATCCGGCGCTGCTGCCGAGCTTTACCGGTGCGCATGCGATTGACGATGCCTTTGCGCGCGGCGTCAAGGTGACCGGCGTGACCGTGCACTTTGCCAACGAGATTTACGACAACGGCCCCATCATCGCCCAGCGCGCGCTGGCTGTCGGGGAGGGCTGGGATGTCGACACGCTCGAGGAGCACATCCATGCGATTGAGCACGTGCTGTATCCCGAGGTCGTGCAAATGCTCGCCGACGGCCGCGTCCACGTGCTGGAGAGCGGCAAGGTCGCAATTGACGCGCCTCGCGGCTAGCGGCGCACAGTACAATTTAGCCGAGTAGTCAGGGTGGTCATTGGCGCCAAGGCGCACGTGGCCACCCTTTGTTTGGGTAGTCACCTGCGACGTTCTTTAACGGCTAGTCATTTAAGAACGTCCCCGATGGCTAGGTGAGAGAGGTGAGCGCATGGCGGATAACGAAGCGCTGTTTACGCCTGAGCTGGTGTTTTTTGATTGGGAGTGTGCGACGCCGGATGAGGTGTTTGCGCGGCTCGAGGGCGAGCTTGCTCCACGTGGCTACATTGCCGAGGGTTGGCTCGACGCCGTTCGCACGCGCGAGGATGCCTATCCCACGGGTCTTGCCATGCCGGCGGCAAACATTGCCATTCCGCATACCGATCCGGGGTTTGTGGCCAAGCCCTATATCGCGGTGGTGAAGCCCGCCGCGCCCGTGACATTTAACGCTATGGCTGGCATGGGCGCTCCGGTGTCGGCGCAGATCGTCATTAATCTGGGCATCGCCGAGCCGGGAGGCCAGGTCGAAGCCCTGCAGGCGCTCATGAACATCTTTATGGACGCCGATGCCGCAGCCGACGTGCTCGGCCAGACCACGTCCCAGGGCATGGTCGACGCCATCCGCCGTCACTTCTAAGGTGGGGCTGAGCCGGCACTTGGGGACGTTCCTTTTCTGCCGGCAGTTAGGGACAGTTCCCAAGTGTCGGCACATAAAGAACGTCCAACTGCCAAGTGCCACATCTGTCCCCTTTGCACCAAAATGGTGCAGATTAACCTGTCCCCAATGCACCAAGCGTGCCGCGGGGGCCGCGTTGTGACACAATGGCGTTTGTTCGATTCGTTATGCGAAAGGCCAACTATGGCAAATAAGAAAAAGAACCCTGCGCCCGAGCCGACGCCCGAGCAGCAGGCTCGCGCTGCCTCCAGCTCTCGCAAGAAGCAGCGCAAGACGTACGTGTCTAAGACCGTCAAGATCGTCCTGGTGGTCATCGGCGTGCTGGCGATGCTGCTTTCCGTCTCGGCGATGGCGTGCTCCGGCCTTATGTCGCAGGCCGAGGACACCTCGGGCTACAAGCTGACCGGCGGTGTTGCTGCAACTATCAACGGCACCAACCTCACCGAGGACACCGTGACCAAGCAGATCATGAGCATGCGCACGTCCTACGGCTACACCAAGGATAAGGATTGGGCGCAGTATCTGGTTGACAACGACCTCACGCCCAAGAAGTACCGCAAGCAACTCATCGACTCCTACACGCAGCAGATTCTGCTTCAACAGGCACAGAAGGAGAACGGCGTGACGGTGTCGGACGAGGAGGTCGAGAAGGCTTGGAAGGACGCGTGCAAGAGCGCGGGCGGCGCCAAGGCCTTTAAGAAGACCCTCAAGACCTACGGCTATACCGAGGACACCTACAAGGACTCACTCAAGGAGAGTCTGGCGCAGCAGAAACTCAAGGATGCCGTTGCGCCCACGAGCAAGCCCAAGGACAGCGAGATTGTCGATTACATCAACGAAAGCCTGTCCAGCTACAACGACGCCCGCCGCTCGTCGAACATCCTGATCAAGGTTGATTCTGACGCTTCCGACGAGGACAAGGCTGCCGCCAAGGCCAAGGCGCAGGAGTGCCTGGACAAGATCAACTCCGGTGAGCTGAGCTTTGAGGACGCCGTTGAGCAGTACTCCGAGGACACCGGTTCCAAGGAGAAGAAGGGCGATGTGGGCTGGGATAAGCTCACCACTTTCGTCGACAGCTACCAGACGGCGCTCGAGGGACTCAACAAGGGCGACGTGAGCGAAGTCGTCGAGTCGACCTATGGCTACCACATCATCAAGTGCACCGACTACTTCCATGTCGATAATCAGGTTGATGACATCAACCAGGTGCCCAAGGACATCAAAAAGTACGTCTCCAACGTGGTGAAGACGCAAGCGGCCAGCACCGCGTACAGCGAGTGGCTGGAGCAGTACAAGAAGGATGCCGACATCACCGTCAACCCCATGCCCAAGGACGTACCCTATAACGTGAGTCTGAAGGGCGTCACCAAGAGTTCGACCGACGATTCGTCGAAGACTGAGTAACCATGGGGCGGTGCTCGCGTGAGTGCCGCCCACGCTATTAGAGAGGATTTGCAGATGACCAACGAAGAGCTGCAGAAAGAAATGATCGCGGCCATGAAGGCCAAGGACAAGGTTCGCCTGTCCATCATTCGCCAGGTCAAGGCCGAGGTGAAGAATATCGAGGTTAACGAGCGCCGCGATGTGACCGAGGAAGACGTCAACAGCATGATCAAGCGCCTGATCAAGCAGACGAGCGAGACGCTGGAGATGTCCATCAAGGCCGGCACCGACCAGGAGCGTACCGACAACCTGACCGAGCAGGTCAAGATCCTGGAGAGCCTGCTGCCCGCGCAGGTTTCGGGCGAGGAGCTCGAGGCCCTGATCGAGCAGGTTATCGCCGAGCTGGGCGCCACGTCCAAGAAGCAGATGGGCCAGGTCATGGGTGCCCTGGGCAAGGCCACCGGCGGCAACTTCGATAAGCCGGCCGCAGCAAAGATCGTCGGAGCCCGCCTCGCGTAGGGGCCGAGTGGCACACAGTTGAGGCTGAGGGGGCGTGGCCGTCATGGTCGCGCCCCTTTTTGCTGGGCGGGGCACTCATTGGGGACAGGCTTAAATGAGTGCCCAATGAGCAGGTACTCATTTAAGTCTGTCCCCAATGAGTGGGTGGAAGGTTGCGGGTTCTTTACGGGAATGTAGTGTGGGCTGCGGAAACGTGGTTCTTTCCGTACAATAGTTCAACTCGTGTAAACGCAGGGAAGGGACATTCATGGCAGACATGATCGAGATCAAGCATCTCAACAAGTACTTTGGCGACCTGCATGTGCTCAAAGATATCAATCTCACCGTCAAACGCGGCGAGAAGCTCGTAATGATCGGGCCTTCCGGTTCGGGTAAGTCGACGCTCATCCGTTGTGTCGATTATCTGGAGGAGCCCACGTCGGGCGAGGTCGTCATCGACGGTACGCCGCTCACCAAAAAGAACCACCTGGAGATGGCTCGCAAGTACAGCTCCATGGTGTTTCAGCAGTTCAACCTGTATCCCAACATGACGGTGCTAGGCAACCTGACGCTCGCGCCCATCAAGCTGCAAAAGAAGAGCAAAGAGGAGGCGACCGAGATCGCCTTTGCCGCGCTCAAGCGCGTCGGCATGGCGCACAAGGCCGGCGAGTATCCGCAGAACCTCTCGGGCGGTCAGCAGCAGCGCATCGCCATCGCCCGCGCCCTGTGCACCAAGCAACCCATCATCCTGTTTGACGAACCGACCTCGGCGCTCGACCCCGAGATGGTCCAGGAGGTTTTGGACGTTATGATTGAGCTCGCGCAGGAGGATATCACCATGATCTGCGTGACGCACGAGATGGGCTTTGCACGCCAGGTGGCCGACCGCGTCATCTTTATGGAGGACGGCCGCATTCTGGAGGAGGGCACGCCCGAGCACTTCTTCGATAACCCCGAGAACCCGCGCTGCCGCGAGTTCCTGTCCAAGATTCTGCACTAGGCGCGGTGATGGACATGACGGATATGACGAGGGCGGCCGTGTCGCGCCGTCACTTTTTGCAGCTGGCTGGCGCCGGCATGCTCGCGCTGACGGGGACCGCGCTTACCGGTTGCGGCAACTCCACCAGCGGCGAGGGCTCCGACAAGGGGTCCAAGCTTGCGGCCATCAAGTCGCGTGGCCATTTGAATGCCGGCGTTAAGAAGGATGTTCCCGGCTATGGCTATTACGACACCGCCAAGGGCCGCTTTGAGGGCATGGAAGTCGATTTGTGCTACCAGATCGCCGCTGCCGTCTTTGGCGTGAGCTACAAGGAGGCCCGCGCCCAGGAGCTTGTCGAGTTTACCGACGTAACGCCCAAGACACGCGGCCCGCTGATCGATAACGGCCAACTCGACGTGGTCGCGGCGACCTACACCATCACCGACGAGCGCAAGAAGAGCTGGGATTTCTCGACGCCGTACCGCACCGACTACGTGGGGCTCATGGTCAAGAAGCGTTCGGGCTTTACCTCGATTGAGGATCTGGACGGCAAGGTCATCGGCGTGAGCCAGGGTGCTACCACGCAGGGCCTGATCGAGCAGATGATCAAGGACAACGGCTTTAGCTGCAAGCCAGAGTTTAGGGCCTTTAGCGGCTATCCCATCATCAAGAGCTCGCTCGACGCCGGCAATATCGACGTCTTTGCCATGGACCGCTCCACGCTGGCCGGTTACATGAACGAGACCGTTGAGCTGCTGCAGCCCGAGGTCAAGTTTGGCGAGCAGGGCTACGGCGTGGCGACCAAGAAGGGCTGCGACCTTTCGGCCGTGGTCGATCAGGTGATTTGCGATCGCCTGGCCGACGGCTGGCTCGACCAAGAGGTCAAGACCTGGGGTCTTGTATAGGCGCATCGTCCAAGGAAGGAATCAAATGCTCGAAGGATTATTTGACGCCGACCGTTGGTCGACGACATTTCAAAATATGGGGCCCTTCTGGGAGGGCTTTGGCGTGACGCTGCAAGTGGTCGTTGCCGGCCTGCTGTTGTCGCTGGTGCTGGGCACGCTGCTGGGCGTGTTCTCTACCACTCGCTCGCGCGTGCTGCGCGCCATAAGCCGCGTGTACGTGGAGTTTTACCAGAACACCCCGTTGCCCGTGCAGGTGCTCTTTATGTACATGGCCGGTCCGCAGTTTTTGCAGGCCATAACCGGTGCCGACCAGCCGGTGCGCATCGCGCCGTTCGTGCTGGGCTTCTTGGGCGTGGGTCTGTATCACGCGGCCTACATTTCGGAGGTCATCCGCACTGGTATCGAGGCGGTTCCGCGCGGTCAGATGGAGGCGGCCCAGAGCCAGGGCTTCACCCGTGCGCAGGCGTACTGGTACATCGTACTGCCCCAGACATTCAAGATCATTCTGCCGCCGCTGTGCAACCAGGCGCTCAACCTGGTCAAGAATACGTCGGTGCTGGCGCTTGTGGCCGGCGGCGACCTTATGTACCGTTCCGACAACTTTGTGAGTCTGTACGGTTACCTGCAGGGATACATCGTCTGCTGCCTTATGTACTTCATCATCTGCTTTCCGCTCGCCATACTGGTGCAGTGGCTCGAGCGCCGCTCCAAGGAGCGTCCGCGCGGTGTGAGCCTGGCCGAGCTGGGGCTCGACAACGTAGAGGAGGCCTAGCGCATGGAAATCTTCAACGCGACCAACCTGCTCTACATTTGGGGCGGCTTTGTTAAGACGATCGAGATCTCGGCGCTGTCGATCTTTTTCTCGCTCATCTTTGGCACGGTACTGGCGCTCGTTAAAAGCTATGCACCCCGCCCGTTCCGTATTTTGGTGAGCGCCTATATCGAGCTGTTCCGTTGCACGCCAAACCTGCTGTGGATCCTTTTTATCTACTTTACGGTGCAGGGTTTGGACATTGTGATTTCGACCATCGCCTTTACGCTGTTTACCAGCGCCGTTATGGCCGAGATTGTGCGCGGCGGCCTCAACTCGATTCCGCGCAGCCAGTTTGAGGCGGCGCAGAGCCAGGGCTTTGGCTTCTTTGCCACCATGCGCTACATCATTCTGCCGCAGACGTTTAAGACGATCATTCCGGCGCTGTTTAGCCAGTGCACAACTGTCATTAAGGACAGCTCGTATCTTTCGGGCATTAACGTGGCCGAACTCATGTACACGGCCAACGTCGTGATGGCCCACGCGATCGACCTGTCGCAGGTGCTTATGCTCTACGGCCTGGTTTTCGCGATGTACTTTGTGCTCAACTTTGGTATCTCGCTGCTGGTGAGAGCGTATCAGAGGCGAATGGTGGCAGCGTAGAATGTGGCAAAGGGACAGCCCCTTTGTCACATAGAGAAAGGAATCGCGATGAGCGATCTGGAGAACAAGAAGAGTCCTGTGGTCATTACCATCGCGCGCGACTTTGGTGCCGAGGGCCACGAGATCGGCCGTATCCTTGCCGATGAGCTGGGGATTCCGCTGTACGATAACGAGCTGCTGGTACGCGCGTCGCTGCGTGCGGGCGAGTCGCTCGATAAGATGGCCGCCTACGACGAGCGCCTGGCCGTGGAGAACATGGCGTTTCTGCCCGACCGTTACGATGCACGCTCGTACTCGGACAAGTTGTTCCAAAAGATGAGCCAGGTGATTTTGGATCTGGGCGAGACCGAGAGCTGCATTATCGAAGGCCGTCTGTCCGATTACCTGCTGCGCAACAACCCCAATCACATTGCCGTGCTGGTGACCGCTCCTTTTGAGGACCGCGTCGAGATTGTGCGCAAGAAGCGTGGCCTTAACAAAAAGAAGGGCGCCAAGCTGGTCAAGCAGCAGCAGAAGGCGCGCGAGGCGTTCTATAAGCGCTACAGTGCCGGAAAGTGGAAGATGACGAGCGGCAAGGACATCGTCGTCAACCGCGCCAAGCTGGGCCGCGAGGGCTGCAAGGACGTCATCGCCGCAGCCTACCGCTACAAAGTGGCGCAGCTCGAAGGCTAGCCGCCCAAAACCACCACAAAGGGGACAGGCACCTTTGTGGTGGTTTTTGTTTTAGGCGGAGGGGAAGGCCTTGGTGAGACCGGCGCGCGTCTGCGTGTCGGTCTTTTGGTAGATAGAGCTCAGGTGGCGCTGTACCATGCGCATCGAGATGCCGAGTTCCTCGGCGATCTGCTTGAGCGGGCGTTCATCCTGGGTCACGGCTATGAGCACGTCGACTTCGCGCGGGGTGAGAGCGTGGTTGGCGATGAAGGCCTGGCGTTGCTCCTCGATGGTGGGGGCGGCGAGCGCTTCTTCTGCCAGCTGCTCGCGCTCGCGCTCCTGCTCGGTTTGGGGTAGGCGGAACAGGCCGGCTGCCACGAATGCCGCGCAGGCGGCGACGAGCAAAACGAGCGCGCCGATCATAATGAGGGCAACGTTGTTCAAGGTCACGAGAGCAAGCGAGATGCCCGATGTGGTGAAAGCGCATACATTGTTGGCGGCGCGGCCCATGCCAGCCCAGAGGGCGGGCGCATGCATGCGCGGTGCCAGCTGTGTAAAGGTGGCGGTAAAGAACGTGACAAAAAAGCCCGAGCTCAGGTAAAAGACGACAAGGCCCAGGTTGGGATCGGCGCCGGCTTCCACAGCCAAGATTGAGATGGTGGAAAGTACCGTGACGCCGAGCATGATGAGGCCCATGTAGCGACGCTCGGCAAGATCAAAGACGATACCGGCGACGAGACCGCTCGCCGCCAAAAAGAGGCGCGGCCAGGTCTGTACGGCGATGGTGCCGTGGGCGTTGGAGAACGTGACGACGTTGTCGAGCGTCGAGAACAGGCAGGCGAGAATCACGACGAGCGCGATACTCCAGCACGCCTGCTTGGCGAGGGCGTGCGAGGGCTCGGCAAAGGGATTGATGGCGGGGCTGGAACTCTCGGCAGCCTTTTGGGGAACGACGCTGAGAGCGGAGATGGAGATCGTTGCCGCGCCAAGAATGATGAGCTCGAC
The DNA here is from genome assembly GCF_040092345.1 of Collinsella sp. CLA-ER-H7. Taxonomy (NCBI): domain Bacteria; kingdom Bacillati; phylum Actinomycetota; class Coriobacteriia; order Coriobacteriales; family Coriobacteriaceae; genus Collinsella; species Collinsella sp. CLA-ER-H7. Next base: position 78,033 of record NZ_JBBNLT010000003.1, read on the forward strand.
GATGCCACCGCAATCAATCAGGTTGACGACGAACTGCATCAGGATGCCCGCGGCATAGGCTGCCCCCGCACCGGTGGCAAGCTTGGGGTCATCCTGGAATGTCAACGAAAAGGCGTGGTGAGTGGCGGCGCCCAGCAGGCCGAGCCCGAGGAATGCGAGGCATCCCAGAATCTCGAGCGCAAGCGGGGCCGTAGGGAACTGGATCTGGGTCAATCCCAGGATGGCGATGGGAACAGCGGTGTTGGCGGCTGCCAGTGAGTGGCCTTTGCGCTGTGCAAGCCCGAACAGCGGCGCGTATCCGATAAAGCCGATCACGCTGGCGCCCAGAATAAAGCCCTGTGCGATCACAACGCGTTCGGCACCGGCGAGCAGCCCGACGTTGACGTCGAAGCGAAACTCGGCGGCAAGGAAGACAAAGGTAAAGAGCGCAAGTGCCAGAAGCGCGTTGATTTTAGGCTTACTCAGGTTCAAGGACGGTCCTTTGGGTGGACGGAACAATCGTGCCCTCGATTGTAGACTATGACGGTAGGGGGTGGGCCTTTCGGGGGGCGGGGCGCGCTTGGCAATTGCATGCTCGTTGCCTTTTGCGCTGGCAGGTGCGCCACATGAGAATTTGTGCCCCGGGATCCGGATATCTTCCCGTAACATGGTGTTACAGAAGCACCCCTTACGACAAGGAGGCTCATATGCGAAAGTAAATCCATGACAACCCAATCGACCACGGCTGCTCGTGCGCGCTCTCCCGCGGAACGTGGCGTCGCGTGGGCGTCAAGCTTGCCTGCGCGGGGGCTTGCGCGCTCATGGCCGGCCAGCTGCTGCTGCCGAGCGTGGCGCTCGCCGCCGAGTGGGTCAACGTCGGCGGCACGCAGTACGACGCGGGCACCGCTGCCGGCGACGAGGCGGGAACCTGGTCCTGGGATGGCGCTAACGACATGAAGCTCAACGGCTACGACGGCGGCTCCATCGGCGCCAAGGGCAACCTCACCATCGGCGTGACGGGCACCAACACCGTCACGGCCGACGCCGGGCAGAGCGCCATTGCTGTTAAGAACGGTAACCTTGCCATTGCCGGCGACGGCACCCTGAATGCGACGGCCCAGAACGATGTAATTGCGGCGTCGGGAGACGGCAGGACCGGCGGCGATGTGACCATTGATGGCGCTGACGTTAACGTGACGGCCACGGGCGGAGCATATGAATCCATTGGTATCCATGCGGCAGCGGGCGACATAGTCATAAAGAATGGTGCCGACGTCCATGTCGAGGCAAAGTCGAACGCCGATGTCTTTGCAGTCCTTGCCGAAAATGTTCCTCCCAGGCATTCTGCCATCGAGGGTGCACAGGCCGAAGAGGCGGACTACAGCGCCAAACATGGTGGCTGTATCATGGTGGACAACGCTAAATTAAATGCGACGGCGGGTAATGCAGGGGGCATGTCGGTCGCTCTGTATTCGTTTGGTATTAAGACGGAAACATATTTGAAGATTGCCAACGGGGCGGATGTTTCGCTCGCGACAGGGAGCGCAGGAAAAATCTCGGCTGGTGTTTGGATACGCGTGCAAGACGGGGCGTCATGGATACACGTCAGTCACTCGAACCTCACGGCTCAAGGTGATGCCGGGACTGATGAGCTTGTAGGGGCAAATCGCAAAGATGTCTATGGAATTTTTTTACAGTCTGGCTCCCCGTCGGCTACCCCTCGAATTAGCTTCTTTCAATCAAATGTTGTGGCGTCGGGCTCGACGGCGGCAGTCTATGCCGTCAATATGGGGTCCTTCAGGGCCCCCTATATCAAACTTGAGGGAGGGTTAAAGATTGCGATTCCCGACGGAGGTACCGTGCGCGACACCGTTGGAAGTGGGCGTGTCATCGGCGTTCCCGGGTCGTCTGTCATCCAGGACATTAGAACTTCCGACGAGGTCGCCCGTAACGTGGTAATCAGCTCTGGAGATGCGGCCGAACCCGAGCCCGCCCCGCAGCCTGAACCCACCCCGGCTCCCACGCCACAGCCGGGCGGCGGCAGCGGGACCGACGTGCCGTCCGTGACGTCGACCCAGGCGAGCTCCACGGCCGCTGCTCCCAAGCCGGCCGCGCAGGTCGCCGCGGTCCAGAAGTCCGCGGGCGCTCTTGCCGCCACGGGTGACAACGCCGCGACGGCGGCGGCAGCCCTCGGCATCGCCGGTGCGTCCGTCATCGGCGCCGGCTTCGTCGCGTCCAAGCGCCGCAACCGCTAGCGCAAGCTTTCATAGCCATTTTCAGCCGCCGCGTGGGCACAAATGCCCTCGCGGCGGCTCTTTGTGTTTCTGCAGGTAGAGGCCTAGGTTCGCATCTACGAACCTAGGCATACGGAGTCATTTGGCACATCTTGGTGGTACAGGACCGCCACAAAGGGGACAGGCACCTTTGTAGCGGTATGTCCCTACGACCAAGGAGGCCGTTATGTACGGAAGTCACTTTGACAAGCAAGCTCAACGTGAGTCTACCTGCTCGCTGGTTCACGGTACCTGGCGTTGTGTGGGTGCCAAAATAGCTTGCGCCGGCGCGTGCGCGCTTATGGTTGGCCAGTTGTTGCTGCCGAGTTTGGCGCTGGCGACCGAGTGCGCGGATCCGGATGCCGTGGCGGGTGAGGTTGCTACGGCTCCGGCGACTCCGGCGGTTGCGGAGGATGCGGCTCCGGCGACCGCACCTACAACCGATGCTGCTCCGACGGTACAAACCGTTGCTGAACCTCAGCAGACGACTCCGGCTGACACCACCGATGAATCTAGCGATGCGGCGCCCGCTGAGCAAAACGCTTCTGGCGACGACAACGCCGCCATGCCGGCGAGCAACGCCATCATGCCCTGCGGTGTGACCGATGTTGTTGGCGGCAGCGACGTTAGGGTCAATACGACCGTGGTTCCCCGCTACACGGACTGCGTGCTTCCGTGCAATGTCACACTCGAAAAGGGCCAGTCGTATACCTATGATTTTCCCGATGTCGAGGGCGGCATGCCGAATGAGCCGCTCTGCGAACTTGTCGAAACCAAGTACTACCGGGCTGATACTGCTTCGGGCACCCTGGTTGAAGTCCAGGACGCATCTATGTCCGATGTGACGGCCCGCTTTGAGCCTGTTGGCGATCACATGAGGCTGACGCTGACCTTTACGGGTGGCGCGGCAGGCGGCTCGTATCGACTCACGCGCAATGAGGCTCTCTATATTGGCACGGCACTGGAGTATACCGGAACTGACTATGAAGGCAGCTCGACTATCCTCAACGAAACCAGGTACGATTATTACCTTCGCTATGCCATCAATAGCGAAATTACGCTCGTTGCATCGGAAAACGAAGCCCTCCATAACCTGGACGTCAACGACGTGAAGACCGACTACGCGCCCGGCGAGGCGCCGCGCGCGACCGCGACGATCCCCGCCGCCGATGCCGACAAGTACGAGATCGCCTACGAGTGTTGGGAGGAAATGGAGCTCAATATGGAATCCGGGGAGTCGGTACCCGTCGCCTTCTGGTATTCCGATCCTGCAAAGTACAAGCCGGGCATGAAGAAGATTGAACACTTCGAAGAGGGCAAGTTCTACATGTACTCCGTTGAGCTGAGGCTCAAGGGCGACAATACCGTGGCCGATGACTGCAATATGAACGTCAACGGTCATTGGGCGCACCACGTCAAGACCGTCAACGGCGTCTTCGTCCCAAACGCTGACAATATGCTGTGCGAGGCTCCGATTGATGAATGGCGGGCAATCGACCTTATCGAGATTAATGGCGCCACGACTATCTTTAAGGCAGGCGACAAGCCGGTCTTTACGGCGGGCACTCCGGCGGGTTCCGACTCTATTCTCCAGTGCGAGTTCTGGACGGGCAGCGACGGCGGCGAAGTGAACTCCGTGGATTTCTGGGATCAGAACATTACGAATCACATCGACGCCTTTAAGCCTGGTGTGACCTATCGTTACGGCCTGTACTTTAAGCCGGCGCGCGGTTTCTACTTTACGCCCAATACCAAGTTGAAGATCAATGGGGTTGAGTGTGGCTATCAGGTGGGCGAGGCAAGTGAGGTTGATCCCGAGAGCGGCTGGATCTACACCCTGTGGCTCGACGCCGATTTGACCTTTACGCCTGAAGCCATGCCGGCTCCCGATCCGCAGCCTACACCGGAACCCAAGCCGACACCGCAGCCTGAGACCAAGCCCGAGGCCAAACCTGAAGCTAAACCCTCGGCCAAGCCGGCTACGACCACCACGGTGAGCAAGACGGTTGAGAAAACCACGCAGGCCAAGAAGGGCGATGCTGTCCTGGCTACCACGGGGGATACCACCGCGATGACGGTCGCCGCCCTAGGCATCGCCGGCGCAACCGTAGCCGCCGCCGGCCTCGCCGCGACCAAGCGCTGCAAGCGTTAGAGCTGGGTGACGGCTCTCGTTCTCGGCCTCAGCAAAATCTCAATCTGTAACACCGAGCCAGATATTTGGGCTCCAGGTGTTACAAATTGAGATGAACTATCCGGGCGTCAACCTAACGTCTCGATTTATAACACGTAGCGAGGAATTTGGTCTCTAACTGTTACAGATTGAGACAAAGCGGAGGCGGCTGGCACAATATCTTGATCTGTAACAACTACAAGGCTCAACGGGCTCCAGGTGTTACAGATTGAGACAAAACGACCAGGCAAGTCCCAAACCACCACAAAGGCACCTGTCCTCATCGTGGTGGTTTGGGCGGCCGGTATAGAAAAAGTCCCCGCCGGGCGTGTGCTCGACGGGGACTTTGCCGTTTGGTGGCTAACGCTGATGGTGATTACTCGCCCAGCAGGCTCTTGGTGATCGAAGCGGCAGCCTTCTTGCCGGCGCCCATCGCCAGAATGACCGTAGCGGCGCCGGTGACGATGTCGCCGCCAGCCCAGATGCGGGGATCGGTGGTCTGGCCGGTCTCCTCGTCGGCGACGATGTAGCCCCACTTGTTGAGCTCCATCTTGCCGCCGATCTTCTTTGCGAAGGGGTTGGCGTTGGTGCCGATAGCCGAGATTGCGACGTCGCAGGGGATCTCCTCGATGGCGCCCTCGATGGGCACCGGACGACGGCGGCCGGACTCGTCGGGCTCGCCGAGCTCCATCTTCTGGACCTTGACGGCGCACACGGAGCCGTCCTCGCCAGCGACAAACTCGAGCGGGGAGACGAGCGGCAGAACCTCGACGCCCTCGGCCTTGGCATGGTGCAGCTCGGCGCGACGGCAGGGCATCTCGTCCTCGGTACGACGGTAGGCGATGATGGCGTGCTCGGCGCCCAGGCGCTTGGCGGTACGGACGGCGTCCATAGCCACGTTGCCGCCACCAAAGACGACGACGTTCTTGCCGTGCTTGGTGGGGGTGTCGTACTCGGGGAACTTGTTGGCCTTCATCAAGTTCACGCGGGTGAGGTACTCGTTAGCGAAGAAGACGTTGGGCAGGTTCTCGCCGGGGACGTTGAGGAACTTGGGCAGGCCAGCGCCGGTCGCCACGTAGATGGCGTCGAAGCCCTGCTCGAACAGCTCCTCGGCCGTGGCCATGTTGCCCACGACGGAGTTGTACTCAAACTTGACGCCCATGTCCTCCAGGCCGTCAATCTCGCGCTTGACGACCGCCTTGGGCAGACGGAACTCGGGGATGCCGTAGACCAGCACGCCGCCACCGGTGAAGAAGGCCTCAAAGACGGTAACGTCAAAGCCGTTGCGGGCGAGCTCGCCAGCGCAGGTGATGCCAGACGGGCCAGAGCCCACGACGGCGACCTTCTTGCCGTTCTTGGGGGCCATCTTGGGCGTGGAGGCGAGCTCGGGGCGGTCACCCAGGAAGCGCTCGAGCTGGCCGATGGCCACGGGCTCGGACTTCTTACCACGGATGCACTTGCCCTCGCACTGGTTCTCCTGCGGGCAGACGCGGCCGCAGATGGCGGGAAGCATGGAGTCCTCGCGGATGGTATCGAGGGCGCCGCCGAAGTCCTTCGCGCGGATCTGCTCGATAAAGCGGGGGATGTTGATGTTGACGGGGCAGCCCTCAACACAGAACGGCTTCTTGCAGTTGAGGCAGCGCTCGGCCTCGGCCAGCGCCATCTCCTCGGTGAAGCCCTTGTCGACGGGGCGGAAGTCGCAGGCGCGCTCGGCAGCCGGCTCCTCGTTATCGGGGGTGCGGGGCGACTTCATATCGGCAACGAAACGACCGTTAACTAGTGGCATGCGCAGCTCTTTTCCTCATAGGCCTTGAGGGACTCGCCCTCTTCGGAACGGTAAGCGGCCTGGCGGGCACGAAGGTCATCCCAGTCGACCAGGGTGGCATCGAAGTCGGGGCCATCGACGCAAGCAAACTTGGTCACGCCGCCCACCTCGACGCGGCAGCAGCCGCACATACCGGTGCCGTCAACCATGATGGGGTTGAGCGACGCGGTGATGGGGGTGTCGTACTTCTGGGCGGTGAGGGTCGAGAACTTCATCATCGGAACGGGGCCGACGCAGAAGACCTGGCTCACGGCCTTGTCCTGCAGCAGGCGCTCCAGCGGAGCGGTGACAACGCCCTGCTCGCCGTAGGAGCCGTCGTCAGTGGTGATGTGGATGTGGTCCTCGTCGAGGAGCTCGCGGAACTGGTCCTCCATGAGCAGGAGGTCCTTGGTGCGGGCGCCCATGATGGCGTGCACCTCGTGGCCGGTCTCGACCAGGTGCTTGGCGACCGGGAAGGCAATTGCCAGGCCGACGCCGCCGCCAATGACGGCGCAGGGGCCCTCAGCCATCTCGGTGGGCACGCCCAGCGGGCCCACGACGTCGCGCAGCGACTCGCCGGCCTCATAGGTGGAAAGCATTTCGGTGGTCTTGCCGATCACCATGAAGATGAACTCGACCCAGCCCTCGTCACCGTTCCAGCCAGCTAGGGTAAACGGGACGCGCTCGCCCGTCTCGTTGGCGCGAACCATGAGGAACTGTCCAGCGTGCGCATGCTTGGCGATTGCGGGCGCCTCGATGCGGAACTTGAACACCTTCTCCGAGAACTGCGTCTTCTCCAGGATCTTATACATAGAACCCCTCTCTTGTTAGGGCGGCCGAACCGTGCCTCCACGGAAATGGACGGCAGCCCGAATAAAACCGTACGCGCACAGGCGTTGTGCAGACATACGGTGCAAATTATACCCTCATGGACATGTCGCTTACGTGTATCTTTGGCTGGCGGGAAAAGCGACCTACCAAAAAGGGACAGGTTTATTTTGGTAGGTTTTATCAGGCAAAACGGCAAAGGGGCCGGTCTCGCGCTTCGGTGAGGCCGGCCCCCTTTGGAGCGCTGCATATGTATGGCGGCACAGGGTTTATTACGGCGCGGCCGCCGCGGCGTTTCCGCATATAAAACCTGCCAAAATAAACATCCCTAAATGGTAGGCTTTAGTGCTTGCCGTTGGCGGAGGCGGAGCCGTTGACGTGGTCGCGGGCATAGATAACGCCGTGCACGATCGCCAGGCCGGCGGCGTCGGCGGCGCGGGCGCAGGTGTCCTGGAAGTCCTCGGCCTCGCGGGCGCGCAGCTGCTTGAGCACGTAGTCGGCGACAGCCATCTTGCCGGGGGGGTTGCCGATACCGGTACGGATGCGGCTGAAGTCGCGACTGCCCATCTTGTCGATGATGGAGCGCAGGCCGTTGTGACCGGCGTGGCCGCCGCCCACCTTGACGCGAACATCGCCGGCGGGAATGTCGAGCTCATCGTGGATCACGAGCAGCTCCTCGGCCTCGATCTTGTACTCGCGGCAGAGCTTGGAGATGGGGCCACCCGAGGTATTCATATACGACTGCGGCTTGACCAGCACAATCTGGCGCTTGCCGCCCTCTTCCTCGGGATCGTTGATATTGATGAGCGCGACCTCGGCGCCTGCCTGATTTTTCCAGTACGTGACACCGGCCTGGCGGGCCAACTCGTCGATTGCTTTGAAGCCAGCGTTGTGGCGGGTCTCGGCATACTCATCGCCAGGGTTGCCAAGTCCGGCAACCATGCGAATCTTAAGCGGCTGTGCAGCTGCCATATTTGTCCCTTCGTTACACAAAAAGTTTAATCAACGACAAAGGCTACCACGCCCGCCGAAGGCGAGACTTCGTTTCAGCGAAATCCCACCAGACAAAAGCACGGCCGCGGCAGAGCGAGCCGCCGAAACAGAAGAAACCCCCGCGCGACCTTTGCGAAGCAAGGGGGAGCGCGGGGGTTTCTTCTGTTTCGGCGGCGATGCGCCGGGTTGCAAGGACGATGCGACTACAGCGCGAAGTCGCCGCCGACGAGCGTAGAGACGGGTTCCTCATGGTAAACGGCGGAGATGGCCTGAGCGAACTCCTCGGCGACCGAGATGGTCTTGATCTTGCCGCCGACCTCGACGGGAATGGCGTCGGTGACGAGGCACTCGACGATCGGGGCGTCATTCAGACGCTCGATGGCCGGACCGGAGAAGATGCCGTGGGTGGCGCAGACGTAGATGTCGCCAGCGCCCATAGCCTTGAGCTCCTTGACGTTGGCGCACAGGGTGCCAGCGGTGTCGATCATGTCGTCGTTGATGATGCAGGTCTTGCCCTTGATGTCACCGATGATGCCCATGACCTCGGCGGCGTTGTGGCGCGGACGACCCTTGTGGGCGATGGCCAGGTCGCAGCCGAGCATGTCGGACAGCTTCTTGGCGGCCTTGGCGCGGCCCACATCGGGGGAGACGACAACCAGGTTGTCGGTGTCGAAGTGCATGTCGTTGTAGTACTGGCCAAACAGCGGCAGCGCGGACAGGTGGTTAACCGGGATATCGAAGAAGCCCTGGATCTGACCCTGGTGCAGGTCGAGGGTGATGATGCGGTTGACGCCGGCGCGCTCGAGCAGGTTGGCGACGAGGCGGGCGGTGATGGGCTCGCGCGGGCCGGCCTTGCGGTCCTGGCGGGCATAGCCGTAGTGGGTGATGACGGCGGTGATGGAGCGGGCGGATGCGCGCTTGGCAGCGTCGGTGGCGATGAGCAGCTCCATGAGCATGTCGTTGACGTTGCCGCCGGCCACGGACTGAATCAGGAAGACGTCGGCGCCGCGGACGGTCTCGTCGTAGCGGGCGTAAATCTCACCATTGGCGAACTGCTTTAGCGTAAGGCCCGAAAGCTCGACCCCAAGGTACTCAGCAATCTTCTGAGCGAGGGGACGGTTGGAGGAACCGGAATACACGCGGATGGACTTGCGCATATTCTCCGACTTCTCGGGATCATTAATCGGCATTACCCTTCTCCTTTATACATCGAATGCCATATAGATGCCTTTTTGCATTGTAACCGCGCGGCGGGGTTAATCGGGTCTTGATAACGTCTTTACCGTCAACGGACACGAACCGACCACTCATTCTGTCGCGCAGGTCAGCATAGAAAAAGGAGCCGTCCCCATGGGAACAGCTCCTTAGATGCTTGGTAAAACGTTATACCTCGTCGTCCTCGTGCAGGCGGCGGCGATAATCGGCGGCCCAGCCCTCAATATTTACCTGACGGGCGCGGCCCAGGCCGAGTGCGTCAGCCGGAACCGGCTCGGTGATGACGGAGCCGGCGGCCACGAGCGCGCCGTCGCCGATCTGGGCAGGCGCGACCATCATGGTGTCGGAACCGATGAAGGCATCCTTGCCGATGACGGTCTTGTGCTTGTGCACGCCGTCGTAGTTGCAGGTGATGGAGCCCGCGCCCACGTTGACGCCGGAGCCCATGGTGGTGTCGCCGATGTAGGACAGGTGTGGAACCTTGGAGCCCTCACCGATCGTGGACTTCTTGATCTCCACGTGCGTGCCGGCCTTGGAACCGTCGAGCATGTGGGTGCCCGGGCGCAGGTAGGCGCGCGGGCCGCAGTCGACGCCGTTCTCGATGACGGCCTCGATGGCGATGGTCTCATCGATGGTGCAGCCGCTGCCGACGGTGGTGTCGGTGAGGCGGCTGTTGGGGCCGAGCTGGCACTCCTCGCCCACGGTGACGCGGCCGATCAGGTGCGTCTGCGGCCACACGACGGTGTCGCGGCCGATAACGGCATCGGGGCCGATCCAGGCCTGCGTGGGGTCGATGAAGGTAACGCCCTCGGCCATCCAGTGCTCGTTGATGCGGTCGCGCGCGATGGCGGTGAGCTGTGCGAGCTGGATGCGGCTGTTGACGCCCAGGCCGTCGCGGTAGTCGTCACAGTGGAAGATGGAGACCGCCTGGCCGTGACCCTTGAGGATCTCGAGCATGTCGGGCAGGTAGTACTCGGACTGCGCGTTGTCGTTGCCGATCTCGTCAATGTGGGCGGCGAGCTGCGCGCCGTCGAAGGCGTAGCAGCCGGCGTTGCATTCGAGCAGCGTGGCGGCCTGCTCGGGCGTGCAGTCCTTCTGCTCGATGATGCGCTCAATCTGGCCGTCGGCGCCCAGCTTGATGCGGCCGTAGCCGAAGGGGTCGGGCGGGGTCATGGTCATGACGGTGCAGGCGAGCTCGCCGGTAGCGACGGTCTGCGCGAACTTGGCGACGGTGTCGGCGGTGATGAGCGGCAGGTCGCCGTTGAGCACGACGACGGGGCCTTGCGTGATGCCGCAGGCCTCGAGCGCGACCTTGACGGCGTGGCCGGTGCCCAGGCGCTCGGTCTGCTCGACGCACTCGACCTTGGTGGCGCTGTTGGCGTAGGCGCCGTCGATAAGGGCGCGCATCTCGTCGGCGTGGCTGCCGATGACAACCACGACGCGGCTGCAGCCGGCCTTGATGGTGGCGTCGACGATCCACTGGACCATGGGCTTACCCAGGATCTTGTGCGAAACCTTGCAGTGGTTCGACTTCATGCGGGTGCCCTCGCCGGCAGCGAGGATAATTGCGGTTGCGTCCATGTGATCTCCTGTTACGTTATAGAGACGTGTGTTTGGAAACGATACACGGCGCAATATGATACCGCAGGCATATGTTGAGCGCGTAGCGATTGGTTTGCGGCGGTTGGGGCTTGCGCCGCCGTCGTGGCGTTTGCGCTGCTTGCGTGCGGCGTTGGCGGTGCTGCGGAGCTGTCGTTTGAGCGAGGGGACGGGGGTGCCCGTGGACAACATACAAGAGGAGTTTGGCGGCGAGCCCGTCGCGGCGTTCTCGATGTCGCATCCGGCTGTGCCGGCACTCTATATAGTGCTGACGCTGGGGCTCGCCATGTTCTCGATGCAGCCGGTGCTGATTGCGCTGTCGCTTGCGGGCGGGCTGGCGTATGGATTTGTGACGCGTGGGGCTGCCCGCACGCTGGGCGCACTCCGCTGGCAGCTGCCGGTGATTTTGATTATCGCGCTGGTCAATCCGCTGTTTAGCGCCTCGGGCTCGACGGAGCTGTTCCGTATTGGCATGCGCGCGGTGTATCTGGAAAGCATGGTATACGGCCTGTGCATGGGCGGGCTGTTTGTGGCGAGCGTGCTGTGGTTTGAGGCCGCGGCGTCGATGCTCGAATACGACAAGGTGCTCGCGCTGCTGGGCAATGCCGCACCGGTGATCGCGCTCATGATCTCGATGTGCATGAGGCTTATCCCGCAGTTTTTACGCCGCGGTCGTACGGTGCTGGCGGTGCAGGATGCGATTGATGTGCCGGGCCGCGCGCCCACCGATCCCGTGCGATCGCGCCTGCGGGCGTCGAGCGTGTTGATGGGCTGGGGCATGGAAGATTCGCTGGAGCGCGCGGACGCGATGCGCTCGCGCGGGTGGGGTGCCGCGACACGTCGTACGACGTATGCGCGGTATCGACTGGGGCGCAGCGACGTTGCCGCGCTGGTCGGGCTCGCGCTGTTTGGTGCCGCCGCGGTGGCCGTGGCGGCGACCGCGACGACGCAGTATTCGTTTTATCCGCAGCTCTCGGTGCCGGCGCCGTGGCCAGGCTATGTCGTGTACGCCGCCTGGATGGTGTTGCCTTGCGCGTTGCACGCGATTGATGAGAAGAGGTTTGGCTGATGGCTCGGTTTGATAGGAGCTCGGCGGCGGGTGTGGCATATGGCTCGGCCGCGCCGGCGATTGAGGTGCGAGGCCTTAGTTTTGCCTATCCCGGGGTCAAGGCACCGGTGCTCGAGGGGCTTGATTGGCGTGTTTCCCAAGGTGCGTTTGCACTGCTTGTTGGCGGTACCGGTTCGGGCAAGTCGACGCTGCTGTCGCTGCTCAAGCCCGAGATCGCTCCAGCGGGCGAGCGCACTGGCGATGCGCGCGTGCTGGGCGAGAACGTTGCCGACATGGACGTGCGGGCATCGGCAGAGCGCGTGGGTTATGTGTTTCAGGATCCCGAGAACCAGATTGTGTGCGAGACCGTGTGGCACGAGATGGCGTTTGGCCTAGAGAATCTGGGTGTGTCGCGCGACGAGATGCGCCGCCGTGTTGCCGAGACCAGCTATTTCTTTGGTCTGGAGGACTGGCTTCATCGTGATACCGATACGCTTTCGGGTGGCCGCAAGCAGCTGCTGTCGCTTGCCGCCGTCCTGGCGCTGCGCCCGCGCGTGCTGCTGCTCGACGAGCCCACGTCTCAGCTCGATCCCGTTGCCGAGAAGAATTTCCTGCACGCGCTGTTTCGTGTGAATCGCGAGCTGGGCTGCACGGTTGTTGTGGCGACGCATCAGCCGCGCCCAATGCTCGAATACGCGACGTGTGCGTACCGGATTGAGGATGGCCGCGTGCACGAGGCGGCGGATATGGCTTCTTTGGTATGCCGAGAATCGCTGTTTTCCGATGACACGTTGGGGTGGGGTGCCATCCGATGTGCAAAAAACGGAGTATTCAGCAGGCGTGAGGACAATTTGGGCTCTCTGGAGCCGCCCGGGGACGTATCGAGCGCGAAAAAAAGTTTGGAATTGGACAAATCGTCCGAATTTGTGGCGCAAACGTCGCTCGAGAACGGCTTGGAAGCCTTCTCGCGCACGGATGGAAGCAGAATACTCCAAAAAATGCACGGCGGGTCGGCTACCACCCTGTCGGAAGGCTGGTTTCGCTACGATCGAGCGTCCGGCTGGGTGCTGCGCGGGCTCGATGCGTCGTTTTCGGCCGGTGCGGTGCATGCGATCGTGGGCGGCAACGGATGCGGTAAGTCGACGATACTCTCGGTGCTGGCGAAGACCGCCAAGCTGCAGCGCGGCCGCATGGTGCGCGGAGCGGCCTCGGCGGCGCTGCTGCCTCAGAATCCCAAAGCATTGCTGGTTGCCGAGACGGTTCGCGATGAGCTGATGGAATGGGCCTCGACCTGCGGATATGACGAGAACTTGGCGCGGGAGCGTGCGGCGAGCTTGGGGTTGTCGGGTCTGGATGGACGCCATCCGTACGATCTTTCGGGCGGACAGCGCCAGCTGCTCGCACTGGCAAAGCTGCTGCTGATCGGCCCCGAGCTGCTGCTGCTTGACGAGCCCACGAAGGGCTTGGACCTGGAGAGTCGCCGCACCATCGCCCGCGCCCTGCGTGACCATGCGAAGGCTGGCGGCACCGTCATCATGGCTACGCACGATTTGGACTTTGCCGAGCAGGTAGCCGACGACGTCGCCATGATGTTTGACGGCGAGATTGCCTGCATGGAGTCCCCGGCCGACTTCTTTGCCGACAACGTGTTCTATAGGGCGTGATGGGATGACGGACTGTCGTTTCTCGCGTTTGCTTGCAAAACTGGAGATCCCGCTGTTGTTGGCGGTGCCGGCGGTGATGGCTGCCGCGTTGCTGGCGGGTGTTGAGCAGGCAGCGTTGGCCATGCTGGTTGTGGTGGCGTTGGTGCTTGCGCTGTTCTTTGCGGGCTATGAGGCATCGCGTCCAGGCCTGCGTCAGATTATGCCCACGCTGGTGCTGGCGGCGCTGGCGGCGGCGGGGCGCATCCTGTTTGGACCCATTCCCGACTTTAAACCCGTGAGTGCCATCGCCATTATCGCCGGGGCGACACTCGGTCGTCGTAACGGCTTTATGGTCGGTGCGTTGGCGGCGCTGACCAGCAATTTCTTTTTTGGGCAGGGCATGTGGACGCCGTGGCAGATGTATGCCTGGGGGCTCGTGGGATACGTTGGCGGTGCGCTGGCGTATGCGGGTGCATTCGACCGCGCCGATGGCACCGTGCGTATGCCGGCGCTGCTGACCTACGGCTTTGCTTCGGGTTTGCTGTACGGCGTTGTGATCAACGCCTACGACATCATTGGTTTTGTACAGCCGCTTACTTGGGCAGGTGCCGTGGCACGTCTTGCCACCGCCGTGCCGTTCGATATCACGCACGGACTCGCGACCTGCGTGTTTTTGGCCGCCTTGTACAAGCCCTGGTGCCGTCGCATTAACCGTGTCGTCGTGAAATACGGGCTGTAAGGCATTTCGCGTTTCCTCACGAACTTGCGGTGGAATAGTTCTCGTTTTTGGCTATTTGCTGCCCAAACAGGAACTATTCCACCGCAACTTATAGGGGGAGAGGGGTCACATGATCTGTTTTCCTCTGTCCCCCAGGAATTGCTTGGCGCTAGAGCTCTAGCGTGAGGGTGACGGGGCAGTGGTCGCTGCCGAAGATATCGCCGCGGATACCGGTGTCGCGCACGGTATTGGCGATTGAATCACTTACCAAGAAGTAATCGATGCGCCAGCCGGCGTTGTTCTTGCGGGCATTAAAGCGATAGCTCCACCAGCTGTAGACGCCCTCGACGTCTGGATTAGCCGTGCGCCAGGTATCGGTAAAGCCGGCGTTGAGCAGCTCGGTAAACTTGCCGCGCTCCTCGTCCGAAAAGCCGGCGTTGCCGCGGTTGGACTTGGGGTTCTTAAGGTCGATCTCCTCGTGTGCCACGTTAAAGTCGCCGCAGGTTACGACGGGCTTGCCGGTCTCGCGCTCAAGCGCGCTCAAAAAGCCGCGATAGGCATCATCCCAGGCCATGCGCACATCGATGCGCGCGAGCTCATTTTGCGCGTTGGGCGTGTAGACATCCACAAACCAAAACTTGTCGAACTCCAGCGTGCAGACGCGGCCCTCGGTTGCGGCTTGGGCGACGAGCTCGGCCGCCTCGCCCTCGCCGGCGTAGGGTAGCAGCGCGTCGGCGTGCAGCACGCGCAGCGGTTCCTGGCGGCTAAAGACCGCAGTGCCCGAATAGCCTTTACGCTCGGCGTAGCTCCAGGTTTGGTGATAGCCGGGCAGGTCGACCTGCACCTGGCCTTCTTGCAACTTGGTCTCTTGCAGCGCCAAGATATCGACGTCGAGTTCTTGCGCGATCTGAATAAAGCTCGGGTCCTTTTTGAGCACGGCGCGCAGGCCGTTAACGTTCCACGAGGCAAAGGTGTAAGTCTGAGGCATGGTGTCCTTTCGACGGGGTTGGCAGGCTTAAGATTAACGCAATAAGGGCGGGGTGGGCTCCGTGCATGCTGACTTAAAGGCTGCATGCTGGGACGTCGCTCAACGCTGCCCGATTAACAAGGACGGAGGACTCATATGACTCAGGCAATATCGGACCCCAGGCAGGCCTCCGCCGCCCTGGCGGATCTGTTTGACACCCACAAGCGCGTGGTCTTCTTTGGCGGCGCTGGTGTTTCCACGGCAAGTGGCATCCCCGATTTCCGCAGCGTGGACGGCCTGTATCACCAGCAGTTTGCCTATCCGCCCGAGACCATGCTGTCGCATAGCTTTTACGAGGCGCATCCTGCCGAGTTCTTCGACTTTTACCGCACCAAGATGATCGCGCTTGGCGCCAAGCCCAACCGCTGCCACACCAAGCTGGCCGAGCTGGAGCGCGCCGGCAAGCTCGACGCCGTGGTGACGCAAAATATCGACGGTCTGCACCAGGCGGCCGGCTCGCAGCGCGTGTTCGAGCTGCACGGATCGGTTCATCGCAACATTTGCCAGTCGTGCGGCGCGGTCTATAGCGCCGAGTGGATTTGCTCGCGCGAGCACGAGGACGCCGCGGGCGTGCCTGCGTGCCCCGCGTGCGGCGGCCGCATCAAGCCCGATGTAGTGCTCTACGAAGAGCCGCTCGACGAGCATGTGTTGACCGGTGCCGTTGCCGCCATCGTCGCGGCCGATGCCCTCATTGTGGGCGGGACCTCGCTCGTGGTGTATCCGGCGGCAGGCCTTACGCGATACTTTACCGGCGATACGCTGGCTATTTGCAATCTTGCTCCTACCGATCAGGATGCAAATGCCGACCTGCTGATTTCTTGCGACATCGCGGCCGCGTTTGCGTTCTAGCCCGCGTGCGCGGATACAATAAAAAGACTGAGTGCAAAGCGACCCCGCCGCCAGCTCCCCAAGCTCGGCGGCGTGGGCATTTTAGGAGGATGTTCATGGCGAACGACAGCAAGACATGGCGGTGCGGAAAGTACGAGCTCAGCTTTGACCGTCCGCGCATCATGGGCGTCCTCAACGTGACGCCCGATTCGTTTAGCGATGGCGGGGAGCACTTCGACCCCGATGCCGCCATCGAGTACGGCCTGGCGATGCTCGACGCCGGCGCCGACATCATCGACGTGGGCGGCGAGTCCACGCGCCCTGGTTTTACCCCGGTCAACCCCGACGAGGAGGCTCGCCGCGTGCTGCCCGTGGTGCGCGCGCTGGCCAAGGAGGGCGCCATCGTCTCGATCGACACGCGTCATGTGGCGGTTGCCAAGGCGGCCGTGCGCTGCGGCGCCTCGATCGTCAACGACGTGACCGGCTTCACCGATCCCAAGATGGTCGAGTTTGTTAAGACGAGCACCTGCGGCATCATCGTGATGCATGCCGGCGAGGTCGCCGCGCCCGCACGCACGCACGCAACGGTGCAGCTCGATACCTCGGCAGCGGCGTTTGTTGCCGAGAAGGCGCGCGAGGCGGCTGCCGAGGCCGCGCGTGAGGCCGAGAAGCCGGCTCGCCGCCGTCGCGGCAAGTTGCTGGGCGAGCCTAAGCCGGAGGCCAAGCTTCCGGGCGGCGTGGTGCAGCCCTCGTTGCCGTTTGGCGAACCGGAGCCCACGTCCGAGCCTTCAAGCGAGCAGGAGACGCCGGCCGCCGAGCAGGCTGCTGCCGCCGAGACCGTCGCGCCCGCGCCCGAGGCCGCGCCCGCAGCCACCGAGGCCGCATCGGAGTCCAATGACCGCCTGGCCGCCATGATGCGCCGCAGCGCCCGCCGCGAGGAAGCCTACGTGCCCACCTCGCAGCTCCGCCGCTTCACCCTGCCCGATTCGGCGCCCATCATGCGCCGCGTCATGGGCTTTCTGTCCGACCAGGCCCGCACGCTCATCCATGCCGGCGTGTCGCGCGACCGCATCTGCATCGATCCTGGTCCGGGCTTTGGTAAGTCGGCTAACGAGGACATCGTCATCCAGCGCGAGACTGCCAAGATGGCGTCACTGGGCTATCCGCTCATGTGCGCCGTGTCGCGCAAGCGCTTTGTGGGCGCCGTCTCGGGCGTGACCGAGGCCGCCGAGCGCGATGCCGCTACGTTTGGCGTGTGCCTGGGCGCTATCCAGGCCGGTGCCAACATCGTGCGCGTGCACGACGCCGCGGGTTTTGCGCAGTTCCTGAACGGCTACTGGGCGGTTGCCAAGCCACAGCCGCGCCGCGCGTTTGTGGCCGTGGGCTCCAACCTGGGGCATCGCTGCGACAACATCCGCGCCGCACGCGAGATGATCGCCGAGATCCCACTCACCTGCGTGTCTAACTCCTCCAAGATTTACGAGAGCGAGCCTGCCTACGAGACGCGCCAGGACGCGTTTGCCAACGCTGTCATCGAGATTAAGACCGAGCTGGCGCCGTTGGTGCTGCTCGACGAGCTCATGAAGATCGAGGCTGAGCTGGGCCGCGACCGTTCCAAAAAGGCCAAGGCCAACGGTCCGCGTACCATCGACCTGGACCTGCTGTGGATGGACGGCGAGACCCACGGCGGCAAAAAGCTGCGCCTGCCGCATCCGCTGATCGGCGAACGCGACTTTGTGCTGGTGCCGCTCGAGGACCTGATGCACGACCCGGCGCGGTTCTTCCGCTACAACGGTGTCGAGGTCAAGGAGCCCGAGGACCGCGTGGGCCATATCGTGGGCGAATTGGGGCGTATGTAGATGATCGAGATGAATGCTGTTGCCGCCGGCACCGAGCTCGACGCGGCGCGCGACGCGGGCCGCGAGGGTGCGTCCGCGGGCTGGTGCGCTTGGAGCGCGGGCGAGGCGTCGTTGACGTTTTCGCTGGTCGTGCGCCCGGATGTGAACATGCATGCCTTCCACGGCCTGCCGTTTGTGGCCGCGATGGGCATGATGGACGCGCTCGTGGGCGCGGCGTCGACACCGGGGCTGGGCCTTGCCGGTAAGGTGGGTATCCAGTGGCCGAGCGATATCGTGTGCGGTGCGCCTGCGTTTGAGACGTCGCTCGCGCGTGTTGCCGTGAACGGCGGTGCCGGTGCTGCGGGCATGTTCGGTGCCGTGACGGTGGATATTGAGCGTTCGGCGCTGAGCGAGCTTGGTGTGGACGTGGCTGACGAAGCGCTGCTCGAGACGCTGGCCGCCGCCGTGCTGGCCCGCGTGGACGCCTGGGCGGTTGTTGCCAACACGCCGCAAGGCGCCGCAGGGCCGCTGGCTCCCGTGCTGGGCGAGTACTTCGACATGGTGCCGCTGCTGGGCCGCCAGGTTGCGGCGGTGTCTCCCAACGGCTTGCCGCTTGCGGTCGGTGTGTTTGCGGGCCTGGACATCTGGGGCCGCGCGACCATCAAGACCGATGCCGGCGAGCAGGAGTTTCCGCCCGAGGCTGTACGAATTCGCGGGCTGTAGCGCGGGGCGCCAGCGCTCAAAGATAACGATGACAACAAGACCCTCCTTGGCCTGTGCCGGGGAGGGTTTCGCTTATCTGGGGAATGGGTTGCCAGCGCCCTATTCCTCAAAATTGAAAATTTTTCAGTTTTGAGGAATAGGCTTGGCGAGCATTTGCGGGGACTGTGGCATCGGGCGTGCTCGACTTAAGCCCCTGTCCTACCCTAGCTCCTGCATGCGGCGGTAGATTTCGCAGATACCCTTGATGGTGAGCTGTCCGTCGACCACGTCGAAGGCATCGGTCGAATCGGCGACGATGCCGGCGAGACCGCCCGTGGCGATAACGGTGGCATCCTCGCGGCCCAGCTCGCGCTTCATGCGCGCGACCAGGCCCTCGGCCATGGCGGCGGCGCCCATCACGGCGCCGACCTTGATGCACTCCTCGGTATCGCGGCCGATGGCGTGCTCGGGCGCCTCGAGCGGAACGCTGGCGAGCTTGGCGGCACGGGCGGCAAGCGCGTCCATGGAGATGCGGATGCCCGGCGCGATCGCTCCGCCAATGTAATAGCCGTCCTCGTCGATGACGTCGATATTGGTTGCGGTGCCAAAGTCCACCACGATTGCCGGCGCGCCGTAGAAAGTTTCGGCCGCAACGGCGTTAGCGACGCGATCGGCGCCTACGGCTTGGGGGCGCGCCGCCCGCAGCTTGGTTACGGCGGCCGTTTTCGGCCCGATGACGATGGCGTCCGCGGCAATGCGGTCGGCCACGGCGTGCCACTCGCGCGAGAGCTGCGGCACCACGCCGGCAAAGGCGATCGCGTTGACCGCGCCGAGCGAGAGGTCGTACATCTTAAAGAAGCCCATCAGGCGCACGTGGATCTCGTCGGCGGTATAGGAGCGGTCGGTGGGCATACGCCACGACTGCACCAGCTCGTCTCCGTCAAACAGGCCCATGGCCGTCTGCGTGTTTCCCATATCGATAGCGAGCAGCATGTCTACTCCCGGTGTTGGCATAAAAGGACGCGCACCATTGTATACGTGCCGTCGACGGCGCTCGGCTGCGATTCGTTTACGGTGATAGGGGCTGAGGGGTTTAAATATGAAGGAATTATGCTCTACGAGATTTTCCTTGCCGTTTACCGAACTCCCGCGTAATATTCCTTCTTGCGCACATGAGGCGCCCAGACATTGCGGGGTGGAGCAGTCTGGTAGCTCGCCGGGCTCATAACCCGGAGGTCGTAGGTTCAAATCCTGCCCCCGCGACCAAGAACTTGCAGCTCGTCGGCCTAGCCGGCGAGCTTTTTTGTTATCCCGGGACTGTGTTTTCGGTCCAATTCTTGGCCTCTCAAACAAAATCTCGATCTGTAACATCTAGACCCGATTTGGGCGGCTAAGTGGGCTTATAGGACAAAATGTGTGTCCCGATAGAACACCCGTTTCCATCCATTAATCCAGCCAGAACGGGTACGGGCCCCTGTGGTGGAGGTCCTCCCACACGGCCCTGTCGCCCCACTCCGGCCCTCCGTCCTCGCGCGACGGCGAGGCGGAGTAGACGCTGAACAGGAAGTCGATGTCCGCGTCGGTCGGCATCGCGGCGGGCTTCCCGCGCGCCGTCCTCGCGTCCCCCGAGTGCGCGTGGCACCACCAGAACACCGCCTTCACGCGCTTGACCGACGTCAGCCCCCGGTGGTTGCGCAGGACGGCCCTCAGCTGCGAGTTCACCCCTCCCTCGATCATGTTGTTGGTCGACGGCAGCGGGCCGGCCTTGGCCAGGGCGGGGTCGAGGTAGGTGAACAGCGTCCCCGCCGACACCAGCGACGACAGCGACGAGCGCGCCCGCCTCAGCCTCTCGTGGGTGCAGGCCCTCCTGCCGTCCACCACGGTCCTGTCCTCCAGGAAGTCGGCCCAGAACCCGCACCAGTCGAGGTAGCGCTCGACCCAGAGCTCGGCCTGGTGCAGCGTCTCGATGCCCATGAGGTCGCGCGCGATGAGGTAGAGCTCGCGCCCCGCCTGGAGCTTCGGCCGCGTCGTCGTGTAGCGCTTGACCTGCGAGAAGGCGTGGAAGGTGCACCTCTGGACCCTGGTGCGCGGCCAGGTCTCGCGCACGGCCTTGGCGAACCCGCTCCCGCCGTCGGTGACGACCACCTCGGGCGCCGGGATCGGCGACATGAGGGCCGACCACGCCCCCGAGTTCTCGGACCTGGCCATGTACCAGGAGACCACCCTCTCGCCGCTGCAGCATATGAGCACCACGAGGTCGCGCGCGACCCAGATCCCGTCGACGTAGAGCACGCGGTGCAGCTCGCCGTCGGGGACGGGCATGGGCCAGACCTCCCAGAACTCGGCCGTCCTGCGCCTGAAGGACCGTCCGCCGCCCGGCATCGCCGCCTGGGAGTCCTTGGAGAGGAGCCACCCGAGGAACTCGTCCAGCCTCGTCGCCGTGTCGTCGTACCTTACCGTCGTCGACGCGCCGCAGGCCGTGCACCTCCACCGCTGGGACCCCGATGAGGTCCTGCCGTTGCGTTTGGTCCGACCGCCGCAGTAGGGGCAATAAACGGCCTTCATGGGCACCTCTTCCGAAAGGGTATTTAACGGTTCCGGAAAAGGTTATCTACCTGCGGGAACGATAGGCAACCGGACACACATTCTGTCCGAGCGGTTAAAAGCGGGCACGGAATTTAAACGGCTGAAAAAGGGGCATCGACCTGCGCCGATGCCCCCAACGTGGACACACATTTTGTCCTATAAGCCGCTAAGTGTTACAGATCGAGATGTTTCGGCAGGACGGTCTTCGTTTGTCTAAATCTGTAACACGAGGGACGGATTTTGCCGAGTTGTTGTTATAGATTGAGATTTTCTAGCAGGCGGGTTTGGTTTGTCTCGATCTGTAACAGGTAGGGGTCAAAAGTGGGTCTAGCTGTTACAGATTGAGATTGTTGAGGTTGGGTCGAGGGGAATATCTCGATCTGTAACAGTAAGACCCGGTTTTGCCGCGTAACTGTTACAGATTGAGACAAGCCGACGGGCCGCCCCGCCCATCCCCATCCACCTGCCGCTACCTGCTGTCCGCCGATTTCCGTTGCGCTGTTGTATTCCCATGCCATATCCTCTAGACAACTACGCGGCACCATCGCCGCCGCGCCTACAAGAGAGGAATGTCCATGACCGCACCTGCATCCAAGCTGCTCCAGCCCATTACGGTTGGCCCCCTTGAGCTCAAGAACCGCATTATGTTCCCGCCGCTTACCACCGGCTACGAGGAGCGCGACGGCTCCATTGGCGAGCGCAGCCTGGCTTTTTACGAGCGCCTGGCCCGTGGCGGCGTGAGCTACATCGTCATCGGCGACGTCGCTCCCGTCATGACCGCAAGCCCCACGCCCAAGCTGGCGACCGACGCTCAGATCCCCACGTTTAAGGCCCTGGCCGACGCCGTCCACAAACACGGCGCCAAGGTCGCGCTGCAGCTGTTCCACCCCGAGTACGACGTGCCCGGTGTCGGCCGCATGGTCATGGGATCCATGGCTGCCGCCAAGGCCGCGCAGGAGGCCAAGGCCGCCGGCGACGAGGAGACCTTTGCCGCCAAGATGGCCGAGTCCAACGAGATCCGCAACCAGGCCTACGCCAAGCTGCATCACGACATGCAGCACTTTGTGAACGAGGCGAGCGTAGAGCAGCTCACCCAGATTAAGGAGGCCATCGCTGCCTCGGCCGCTCGCGCACAGCAGGCCGGCATCGACGCCATCGAGGTCCACGGCGACCGCTTGGTGGGTTCGCTGTGCTCGGCCATCCTCAACCAGCGCACCGACGAGTACGGTGGTTCGTTCGAGAACCGCGTTCGCTACGCGCTGGAGGTCGTCGCTGCCATTAAGGAAGCCGCGCCGCAGCTGATGGTGGAGTACAAACTCCCCGTGATTATGGAGAACCCCGACGGCACGCCGCGCGGCAAGGGCGGCCTGCAGCCCGACGAGGCCTGCGAGTTTGCCAAGCTGCTTGAGGGCGCGGGCATCGACATGATCCAGGTCGCACAGGCCAACCACACCGGCAACATGGGCGACACCATTCCGCCCATGGGCGCCATGCCCTACAACTGGACGCTGCCCGTGGCCGAGCGCGTCAAGGCCCTGGTCTCCGTGCCGGTGGCAACCGTGGGCCGTGTTGTCTCGGTCGAGGCCGGCGAGAAGATTCTGGAAGACGGCGCGGCCGACATCATCGCCTACGGCCGCTCGCTCATGTGCGACCCCGACATTGCGCTGAAGGCCGCCACGGGTGAGCCCATCCGCGAGTGCCTCAACTGCAACAAGGGTTGCGTCGACGCGATTCAAAACCGCAAGTACATTTCGTGCGTGCTCAACGCCGAGAACGGCGACGAGGCGACCATCGCCATTAAGCCGGGCGAGGGCGACAAGAAGATTGCCGTGGTGGGCGGCGGCATCGCCGGCCTGGAGGCCGCGCGCGTGGCGGCCAAGCGCGGCTACGACGTGACCGTTTACGAGGCGAGCGACCATCTGGGCGGCCAGATTGTGCTGGCGGCCGCGCCCCCGCGCAAGGACGAGATCATGCGCTCGGTCGAGTATTACGAGAAGATTCTGCCCGGTCTGGGTGTGAAGGTTGAGCTCAACCATGCCGCTACCGCTGAGGACCTCAACGCCGCCGACGCCGCGATTGTGGCTGTGGGCGCACACGACGTGGTCATTCCCGTTCCGGGCGCCGATTCGGACAAGGTCGTCTCGAGCTGGGACGCGCTGGCCGGCAAGGTGGAGCTTACGGGCCGCGTCGCCGTCATTGGCGGTGGCCTGGTGGGCACCGAGACTGCCGAGTACCTGCTGCAGCACGGCTGCGAGGTGGCGATCGTGGAGATGCTCGACAAGATTGCCGCGGGCGAGTCCGAGACCATTCTGCCGCTGATCATGAGCGACTTTGCCGAGCACAACGTGGAGCAGCACGTGAAGACCCGCCTGACCGCCATTACCGACGAGGGCGTGGAGGCTGTTCACACCACCGAGGACGGCGCCGAGGAGCCGGTAAAAATCGCCTGCGATTACGTGGTGATGGCCGTGGGCTCCAAGGCCAACGCGTTTGACTTGGATGGCGTGACGGTGCCCGTGACCCGCGTGGGCGACTGCTCGGGCGAGCGCACCGCCGACATTGCGAGCGCCATTCGCACGGCATATCACGCGGCCAACGAGCTGTAGTTGAACATCGCGGCCAGGCGGGGCGGTAGCACGGATCCGTCTCGCCCGGCTGTGTCCCGTCGGGTGTCAACCGGTGCGGGGCCTGCAAGCGCAGCAGGTCCCGCCCTTTTTGTTTTGCTCCGGTGGATAGCAATGCGAGGTAATCATGAGGAGTGAGGACGTCTACTGCCTTGCGGATCACTCAAAATTATTGGGGGAGGGGTTAATAACCATATCCTCTATACCAAAGGACATAAAGAGATGCCAATTTTGTTGACAAGCGAATGACGATTAGCTGCGAGTCAGCTACCAGCGTAAATAATCGATAAAGAAATGTCGTAATTTGGTGCCAAATGCCCAGATAACGCCGCGTCTACTTTAATTAACTGCTTTGAGCAAACAGTAAAATGCTACTATCTAACTTGCACGTAAGAAAGCAGATTAACGGTTAAGGCTAAGAAGTGGCAGGTATGTCGGAAGCAACTAGGACTCGCACGCATGCGCCCGAGGTTAGGCAGCGCGCCATCGAGATCCTCCAAGAGGGGGTCGGTCATCGCGCCCTCGCCGCGGAGCTTGGCATTCCCCAGGCCACGGCTCGTCAGTGGGCCCGCGCGTATGCCGTGGGCGGTGCCGACGCCGTTCTCAATGCCGGTTCGCATCATCACACCTACTCGTACGACGTAAAGCTCGCTGTGGTTAAGGACCGTCTGGAAAACGGCTTGACGGTTCGCGAGGCCATGATCAAGCACAAGATTCCCAGCGAGTCTTCGGTCAAGGCTTGGTGCCGTCAGTACCGCGAGAGCGGTGAGGCCGCACTGGTCGATAAGCCGCGCGGTCGCAAGCCGCGCGTTAAAAAGGCGGAATAGCAAACGGGATGGTGCGCCCACAGGGGCGCATTTTTCTTGCTGCGCCAACTTTTTGGACCGGCGCGAGCCTGTCGGGACATCCTCCAACGTGGCCAATAAACTGCACGCAGTGGCCCGCGCGCCTGTCGCTGCGATAGGGGAGCGTCGCCTCTCTGCTCCAAAGCGGACGCGCCCTTGCCCCGTACGCCTAAAACTCCCCAGTTGACCGAAAACCTGCCGCCGCTGCTCCTCAATTGAGCTATAACGTTAAACAATTGCAGCGTTTTTGCATGGGGGAGTGATGGTATGACGCTACTGTATGTCCTTACCCTGTTTCCGCTGGTACCGGCGCTGGGCATGCTGCTCGCGCGCGGTGACCGCGCCCGCGATGCGGTGGGGCTCATAGGTTCCGGCATTATTATGGCGGTGACAGTTGTAGTCGCCGTCATGTTTTTTGGCACGGGTCCGCAGAGCTTTGAGGTTGCCCCCGGCACCTCGCATGTGCTCTCGATCATCAGCTCCGCCATCGACGTGATTCTGTGCGCCGTCATCCTGTACAACGCGCGTAAATATAAGAGCACGCTCACCACGGTGCTCGGCGTGGTGCAGCTGGTGGGCTCGCTCGCCTTTGCAGCCATGACGCTGCCCGCGGCCGAGGCCGTCACGGCGACGCCGCTCTACCTGGACTACATGAGCGTGATCATGGTCCTCGCCGTCGGTATCGTCGGCAGTCTAATCTGCGTGTATGCCCTGGGTTACATGAAGGACTTCCAGGCCCATGACGAGCACGAGGCCGCGCTGCGCGGGCAGACCGCGCCCGACCGTCGCCCGCAGTTCCTGGCGCTTATGTTCCTGTTCCTCTCGGCCATGTTCGTCATCGTGACGAGCGATAACCTTGAGTGGCTGTTCTGCGGCTGGGAAATCACCACCGTGTGCTCGTTCCTCATGATTGGCTACACGCGCACGCCCGAGGCCATCAAGAACGCCTTCACCCAGATCATCCTCAACATGCTGGGCGGCATCGCGTTTTTGGCCGGACTCATGTACCTGCACGTTAACGGCATGCCGCTGACCATCTCGGGCATGATCGAGCTTTCCGGCGCCGGAACCGCGCAATCCGCGCTGCTGGTGATGCCGGTCGTTCTGCTGTCGCTCGCCGCCCTTACCAAGGCCGCGCAGATGCCGTTCCATACCTGGCTGCTCGGCGCCATGGTTGCCCCCACGCCCACGAGCGCCCTGCTGCATTCGTCCACCATGGTCAAAGCCGGCGTGTTCCTAATGGTCAAGCTGAGCCCGCTCTATGCCATCTATCCCGTGACCGGCTTTATGGTTACGAGTGTGGGTGCCATCACGTTTTTGCTCGCGGCCCTCATGGCCATCTCGCAGAGCAATGCCAAGCGCGTGCTCGCGTTCTCCACCATTTCCAACTTGGGTCTCATCAGTGCCTGCCTGGGTGTCGGCGCGCCCGAGGCCGTATGGGCGGCCATCTTCCTGATCTTGTTCCACACGGTGGCTAAGTCGCTGCTGTTCCTGTGCGTAGGCACCGCCGAGCACCATATCGGCAGCCGCAATATCGAGGACATGGACGGCATGTTCAGCCGCATGCCGCACCTGACGCGTCTGATGATGCTGGGCATTATGGGCATGTTTGTGGCGCCGTTTGGCATGCTCGTGTCCAAGTGGGGCGCCCTGGTGGCGTTTGCGCAGACCGGCAACGTGCTAATGATCATGGTACTTGCCTTTGGCTCGGCCGCGACGTTCTTCTTCTGGGGCAAGTGGCTTGCCAAGCTTTCGGGCGTCGACCCCACGGCTCAAAACGTTGAGGCCAATGTCCATAAGACCGAATGGATGGCCCTCAACACCATCGCCGCGCTGCTGATTCTGTGCTGCGTGGCGTTCCCGGTTATCTCGAGCGGTCTGGTGTCGCCTTACCTCGCCATGGTGTTTGGCCGCGTGCCGTACGTTATTGGCAAGGACGCCATGTATCTGATGGTGGTTATCGTGGCTTTTATCGCCGTGGTGCTGCTGACTTCATTCCGCGTGAGCAACAAGCCGCACGTCAACGTGTACCTTTCGGGTGTGGGAACCGACAAATATCGCCATTTCCGCGGCTCGATGGGACACGAGGTGAAGGCCGAAAAGCGCAATTGGTACTCGGAGGACGCCCTTGGCGAGAAGCGTATTGGCCCCGCGGGCAGCGTCGTGTGCTGCAGCATTATCTTGTTTGCGCTGCTGTGTTGCGCGTGGATTGGGCCCGAGCGGCTTGCCATGAGTGCGCCCTCGGTGCTGCGCGGTAAGTATTTCGAAGGCTCGGGCGTCGTGGGCATATTTATTGGTACCGTGGTGTTTGCCCTGCTGGCGCCGCTTGTGGGCGGCCTGATCGACGGTCTTGACCGTAAGCTTTCGGCTCGCATGCAGGGCCGCGTGGGCCCGCGCCTGCTGCAACCCTTCTACGATGTGGCCAAGCTCCTGCGCAAGGCCCCCGCCAGCGTAAACACCATGGACGACACCTACATGGCGTGCGCGCTCATCTTTACCGTGGTGGGCGGCGGCATCTTTGTGTCGGGCTCCAACACACTGCTGTGCGCCTTTATGGTGACGCTCGCCGCGATCTTTGTGGTGCTGGCGTCCGCCTCGACGCAAAGCCCGTTTGCCCAGGTTGGCGCCGATCGCGAGCTGCTGCAGGTCATGAGTTACGAGCCCGCCGTTCTGCTGATGAGCGTGGGCCTGTACCTTGCCACCGACAGCTTCGATTCCATCGCCGTGACGGGGCAGTCGGTCCCCATCATCGTGTACAGCGCACCCATTTTCCTCGCGTTGCTCGCGGTGCTTACCATCAAGCTGCGCAAGTCGCCGTTTGACCTTTCGTACTCGCATCACGCGCATCAGGAGATCGTCCAGGGCGTCGCCACCGAGATGAGCGGCGGCACGCTGGCCAAGATGACCCTTATGCACTGGTGCGAGACCGTGCTGTTTTTGATGTGGGTGGGCATGTTCTTTGTTTGGGACAACCCCGTGAGCTGGGTTGTAGCCCTGGTCGTGATGGCCGCGACGTATTTTGTCGAGGTCCTGATCGACAACACCTTCGCACGCAGCACCTGGCGCAGCTGCTTTAGGCTCGGATGGGGCGTGGCGCTGGTGTTTGGCCTGCTCAACCTTATGCCCATCCTCGTCGACGTATTTATTTAGGAGGCGGCATCCATGGATCATAAAATGTCGCGCTCGCCGTGGGTTATTCATTACGACGGTTCGAGCTGCAACGGATGCGATATCGAGGTGCTGGCCTCGCTCACGCCGCTGTTCGATGCGGAGCGCTTTGGCGTGGTCAATACCGGCAACCCCAAGCATGCGGATATCTTTTTGGTGACGGGGTCGGTCAACGCGCAGAATCTGCCCGTCGTGCGCCAGATTTACAACCAGATGCTCGAGCCCAAGTGTGTGGTGGCCTGCGGTATCTGCGCGTGTTCGGGCGGCGTGTTCCGCGATGCCTATAACGTAATCGGCGGCGTGGACCGCGCGATTCCCGTGGACGTGTACGCGCCCGGGTGCGCCATTCGCCCCGAGACGGTGATCGATGCCATCGTGGAGGCGTGCGGCATCCTGGACCAGAAGGAGGCCGTGATGCGCGCCGGCGGTGACCCGCTTACCGTGGGCGGCGCTTCTACCTGGGATGGCGGCGTTGAGCTGGGCGAGGACGGGTTTGTGGCTGCTGCGGAGGCCGGCGACGCGACCGCCGCTGCAAAGGAGGCCGAGTAATGCAAAAGGCTATCTATACCACCGTCGGGATTGACGAGCTCCTGCCGCATGTCCAGGCGCTCAAGGGCGTCGGCGCGCGCTTTGTGCAGATGCACGCCGAGCGCAACGTCGACGACGGTACGTATCGCTTGGTCTATACGTTTATCAACGTTCGTGCTGCTCAGGAGCATATTGCGCAGGACGGCAGCTATGCGATTGAGAACCTGGTGGTTGAGGGCATCGACCAGTACCAGGAGATTCCGTCCATCAGCTCGTATTACCCCGCGGTATTCCCGTTTGAAAATGAGGCCCACGACCTGTTTGGGCTTGCCATCACCGACATGCAGGTCGACTTTAAGGGCTTTTTCTACCAGGTTTCGACTGCCGAGCCCATGAGCGTTATCACGCCCGAGGTGAAGGCCGCGCGCGAGAAAGCCATGAAGGTCCGTGCTGCCGCCGAGGCCAAGGCGCGCAAGGCCGCGGCCGAGAAGGCCGTCGCTGCCGCGGCTGCTGCAGGGGAAGGCGCTGGCGATGCTGTGGGCGCTGCCGTCGCTCAGCCCGCTGCGGCTGCCGGCTCCGATGCCCAGCATGACGATGCCGCTGCCAAGGCCGCGCTCAAGGCTGCCGAGATGGAGGCAAAGCTCGCTGCCATGGATCCCGAGAAAGCGGCCAAGGTCCGCGCGGCGCTTGCCGCCAAGGTCGCCCGCGACAAGCAGAAAAAGGAGGCGTAAGGTCCATGGCTCATCGCTCCGTAATTCCGTTTGGCCCGCAGCACCCGGTGCTGCCCGAGCCGCTTCATCTGGACCTGGTGATCGAGGATGACCGCGTCATCGAAGCAATTCCGCAGATCGGCTTTGTGCACCGCGGACTCGAGAAGCTCACCGAAAAGCGCGATATGCATCAGTTTGGCTACATCGCCGAGCGCATCTGCGGCATCTGCGCCGTGGGCCATAGCTGTGGCTACGCCAGCGCCTGCGAGCGCATGCTCGGCATCGAGGTGCCTGGTCGCGTGCAGTATATCCGCACCATTCTGCATGAGCTTTCGCGCATTCACTCGCACCTGCTGTGGCTGGGCCTGCTCGCCGATGCCTTTGGCTTTGAGGCGCTGTTCTATCGTTCGTGGACGCTGCGCGAGCAGATTCTCAAGATCTTTGAGAGCACTTGCGGCGGTCGCGTGATTCTGTCGATTAACGAGATCGGCGGCCTTAAGCACGATATCGAGGACTCCGAGCTGGCGGGCATTGTCCAGACGCTCGATGCCATGCGTCCTGACTACGAGGCCCTGGTGCATACGTTTGTGGACGACAACAGCTGCGGCGAGCGCCTGCATGGCGTGGGCGTGATTAGCAAGAAAGACGCGCTGGAGCTTTCGATGGTCGGTCCGTTTGGGCGCGCATCGGGCGTGGATTACGACGTGCGCATGTTTGACGACGGTGCCTATGCGGACTTGGCTGCGTTTGAGCCGATTGTTGCCACCGATGGCGACTGTTATGCCCGCTGCCAGGTGCGTTGTGCCGAGGTTACGCAGGCCATGGACATTATCAAGGAGCTTGTCGGCAAGATTCCGCACGACGGTATCGGCGGGCGTACCAAGCTCACGCCGGCCGACGGCGCGCGCGGCGAGGTTGTGATTGAACAGCCGCGCGGCGAGGCATATTACTATGTGCGCGGTAACGGTACCAAGAACCTGGACCGTTTCCGCGTGCGCACGCCGACGTCGCAGAACCTGGCTGGTCTGACGCATGCGCTGCAGGGCGTGCTCCTTGCCAACGTGCCCATGATTATCCTGACCATCGACCCCTGCATTAGCTGCACGGAAAGGTAGGCGCGGCATGAGTTTACTGACATTTGCCAAGACGGCCTTGGGCTCTATGGTCAAGCAGCCGGTAACGGTGTGCTATCCGCAGGAGAAGCTCGCGGCACCCGAGCGCCTGCGCGGGCATATCGTTAACGACATGAACGTGTGCATCTGCTGTGGCATGTGCGCGCGCCGCTGCCCGGCGGGCGCACTCGCGGTCGATCGCAAGGGCGGAACGTGGTCGATCGACCCGTATGCCTGTGTGGTGTGCGGCGAGTGCATCGAGAGCTGCCCCAAGCACTGTCTGAGCATGGACACCGCCCGCACTCCAGTTGCGGCGAACAAGACTCCCACGGTAGAAACCAAACCGGAATAACTCTGGACTGGGGCTGGTATAGCGCTGGGATAGGGCCGGTGGGGCAAAACTGCCCCACCGGCCCCGCGCTTAAACGCGCGGTTGTACCGCCACGAACAAAACCATGCCGGATTACGGGGCTGGATAGCGAACCTCCGACCATACAGAAAATTGCAAAAACAAAACCGCAGGTAGATAGCCTGCGGTTTTCATGAAAAGCGGTTATGGTCGGGGGTATCGAGTTAAACGTAGTAGATGGGCCGATTTCGTGGCGGGCGCCGTCGGCCGATCTCCGCGGGCGGAGGAAAACGGATCATTTTGGTCCCGCGAGACTTGCGGAGGCGCTCGTGCAGGGCCGCCCGAACAAAACAATGCCGGTTTACGGGGCTGAGTCACGAGCCCTCAACCATGCCGATATCCGTGAAAATAAAACCGCAGGTAGATGGGCTGTCATTTTGCAGAAAATGAGGCTATGGATGAGGGCTCCGACTTTTGCCCCGTAATCCGACATAGTTTTGAAATGGCATTAAATCGGTAGCAACTATTTTTCTTTGCCGGGGCGGTCGGTCTTCGGGCAATTACCCCCGCAGGTAGGCGATGGCGATCTGCGTGCGGTTGCGCAGACCCATTTTGGCAAGGATCGAGCTGATGTGGTTGCGCACGGTGCCTTCGCCCATATAGGCGGTGGCAGCGATCTCCTTGTTGTCGAGGCCGCGGGCGATGAGCTCGGCGACTTCGAACTCGCGGTCGGTCAGGCTGGCAAAGGCGGCGGGCCGGCGGGTCGCGCCGGCCTCGACGTCCGCCCCATCAAAGTTGATATCCTCGATCGCCTTACCCTCGAGCACGCGTTTGCCGTCCATGACCTGCGCCAACGCTGGCGGAATGGCGGCGACATCGGTTTTGATCAGATAGCCGCGGGCACCCAGTTTGAGCGCCGACACAATGTACTCGTCATCCGAGAATGTCGTCAGAAACACCACGCGCGCCGCAGGGTCGCGCTCGAGGATCTCGCGTGCCGCCGAAAGGCCGTCGCGCTCCGGCATCTGAATGTCGAGCAGTGCGATATCGGGTGCGTGCTCGGCGTAGAGCGCCAACGCATCGTTGCCGTTGGCGCCGGTGCCCACCACCTCGATCTGCGGCTGGGCGCCCAGGATAATCTTGAGCGAATCGACCACCAAGCGGTCGTCGTCGACAACGATGAGCCTCATCGGTCCTCATCTCCTTGCTGTTTGGGAACGGTGGCAAACACGCGCCAGCCGCCGACGCCGGCGCGCGGACCGGCGGTGAAGGTGCCGCCAAGCGCCTCGATGCGCTCGCGCATGGAGGCGAGCCCCATGCCCTCCGCGGCGCCACGGCCGATTGCTTGGACCCCGCCCACGCCATCGTCGGTAACGATGAGCTGGTAAAACGACGGATGCTCCATGCACCGTACGGTGACAGTATGGGCGCAAGCGTGGCGCATGGTGTTGGAGAGCGCCTCGCGCAGGACCGCCGTAAAGCAGTTCGCGACGTTTGCGGGCGCATGTTCGGTCATAACTTCAAGCTCAATCTGCGGGCCACCGTCCGAGCGCGCGCCTTCAACAATGCGTTCGAGCTGCACGGAAAGGTCGACGGCGTTGTCGTTGAGCGCGTGGACGCTGGTGCGCACAAGCTGGAGCGCCTCGTCAACCGTGCGTTTGACGTCGGCGAAATCGGCGGCGACGCCGGGCTCGTCGGCATGGACCACGCGCAAGGCTTCGGCCTGCAGTGAGGCGCGCGTGAGCTGGTGGCCCACGTTATCGTGGATTTCGCGCGCGATGCGGGCGCGTTCGGCGAGCGTCGCGAGCTCGACTTCGTAGTCCTGGCGGTCGGCGAGGTCGCGGTTGCGTGCCTCGAGTGCCAGGGCGCGTTCTTGCAGCTTGTCGCGGGTGCGACGCATGCGTTCCTGTTCGCGCTCCAGCTGGGCTGTGCGCAGTGACAACAAGGTGGCGGCAACCGAAAGGATAGCGGTCAGCAGAAGCGTTCGGGAGGTGAGCGCGCCGCCGCGAAGGTCCGCGACAAGCGCAAAAGCAAAGACGGAGCCAATGCCCAGCGCGACCCAGGCGTGTTCGCGGCGCACGCGTCGCGCGATGTCATAGAGAGCGAGAGGTGCAAACGGCACAAACGGCGGCACGAAGACAGCCGCGATGATGTAAACGTAACTCGCGGCCTCGCTTGTGCGGCGCGTGCGTTCCTCCTGTACGACCTCGGCCAGCGAGGTGGCAATAACGCCAAGGCAAAACGCCGCGACCAGGCGAGCGTCCACAGCAAGACCCATGGCGGCCGCAATACAGCACGCCAGCACGATCGATTTGTCGAAAAGCCTGTTCATACGGGTATTGTACGCGAAGGCGCGCGCGGTGGAGGGGCTGCCTGCGCAACCGTGACATTCCTCCCGCGCGGCAAAGCGGCGTCGATCGCTCGCGCGAGCGGGGGTTTCACCTCTGCCCCCTCGCACTCGTGACAAAGCTCACTGGTGCGCGCCGTCCGCTCCTGCGATGATGCAATCGTACCGGGCCGCAATCAACAGAAGGGCCGCCTCATGACAGACATCGTCCACGTCGAAAACCTCGTCAAGCGCTACGACGATCTTATCGCGCTCGACCACTTTAACCTGAGCATCGCCCCCGGCGAGATCTTTGGCCTGCTGGGCCCCAACGGCTCGGGTAAGACCACGTCCATCAACTGCATCCTGCAGCTGCTTGCCTACGACAAAGGCAGCATCGAGCTGTTCGGCGAGCCCATGACGCCCGCCCGCTACGACCTCAAGCGCCGCATCGGCGTGGTGCCGCAGCAGGTGGCGGTGTTCGACGAGCTCACCGTGCGCGAAAACATCGACTATTTCTGCAGCCTTTACGTTAGCGACCGCAAGCGCCGCCGCGCGCTGGTGGACGAGGCGATCGACTTTGTCGGCCTGGGCGACTTTACCAAGTTCCGCCCCGGCAAGCTCTCGGGCGGCCTGGCGCGTCGCCTCAACATCGCCTGCGGCATCGCGCACAAGCCCGAGCTGATCTTTTTTGACGAGCCCACGGTGGCGGTCGACCCGCAGAGCCGAAACGCCATCCTGGAGGGCATTTGCCGCCTGCGCGACGAAGGTGCCACGGTGGTGTATACCAGCCATTACATGGAGGAAGTCGAGCAAATCTGCAGCCGCATCATGATCATGGACGGCGGGCGCGTGCTGGCGCAGGGCACCAACGACGAGCTCAAGCGCATGATCCAGATGGGCGAGAAGATCGTGATCGAGGTCGGCGAGGTGCCGAGCGCGGCGCTCGGTGCCGTCGCGAGCCTGCCGCATGTCCTGGATCTGTCGGCGACGGCAGGCCAGCTCACGTTTTCGTGCGAGGCGAGCCCGCATAACCTGACGGACATTCTCGATGCGCTGCGTTCGCATGACGTGGCGCTCGGCCGCATTTATTCCGAACCACCGACCCTCAACGACGTGTTCCTCGAGATCACCGGCCGCGAGCTGCGCGACTAGGGGGCAGTCATGTTCAACACCATCATCACTACGGTCAAGACGCTGCTGCGCCGGCCGAGCACGTGGGTTTGGGGCGCTCTCTTTCCCATCGCGCTTTCCACGATGTTTATGTTTATGTTTGCGAACCTCAGCTCCGACGGCAAGATCGACCCGGTGCCAGTGGCTGTCGTAGCGGATGAGGCCTGGGACGCCTCGACCTTTAAGGATGCGGCGGCTTCGCTTGCCAAGGAAGGCGACGATCAGCTGCTTGAGATCTACGAGCTCGACGACGCAGCCGATGCGAACCGTGCGCTCAAGGCCGGTGAGGTCGCGGGTATCTATACGGTCGACGCTGCGGGCACGCCCAAGCTCACACTGCTTTCGAGCTACGACAGCTCGCGCGCATCATCGGTGCTCACCGATCGCAGTATCCTGGAGACGGTGGCAAGCTCGTATACACAAAATGCCGAGCTCATGTCCCAGATTGCCCAGGACAACCCGGCGGCGCTCGCCGACCCGGAGGCGGTTGCGCGCGCTCTGTCGCTCGAGGGCGGCACCCGCCGCGTAAGCCTGACACGCACCACGCCCGATGGCACGGTCATCTACTATTACGCGCTCTTTGGCCTGGTGGCGATGATGTCTGCCGAGTTTGCCGCCTTGAGCGTCGTCGATCTGCAGCCCAATCTGTCGGGCCTTGGCGCGCGCCGCTGCGCGGGTGGTCTTTCCAAAACGGCGTCGCTGGCCGGTATCTTTGTGGGCTCGTGGCTGGTCTCCTTTGCCTCGATGGCGATCGCGATCGGCTACGTGCGTCTGGTCGTGGGCGTCGACTTTGGCGGGCGCGAGGGGCTGTGTTTGGTGGGCGGCGCCGCTTCCGCGCTTGCCGCCACGGGCTTGGGACTCTTTGTGGGCACGCTTCCCGTTAAGGGCGGCAAGGCGTCCAAGTCTGGCATCCTCACGGGCTTTGCCACTACGTGCGCCCTGTTCGCCGGCCTCTACGGCGAGCCAGCGATGGCGCTTGCCGACGACGTCGCCCGCGCCTGCCCGGCTGAGTGCTGGCTCAACCCCGTCAAGCTTATCTGCGACATGTTCAACCGCCTGTATTTCTTTGAAGACTTGGGACCTTTTGCCGTTCGCGCCGGCGCGCTGGTCCTCATGACGCTGGTGTTTGTCGCCGCCGCTACGCTGATCTTTGGAAGGAGCCGCTATGAGCACCTTTAAGACCGCGCTTCGCATGGCGCTGGCGCACCCATTCTACCTGCTCATCTATACGGTGTTCATTTCGCTCATGGGCGTATTCATCGCGGCCTCGGTGAGCTGGAACTCGTCGCAGCTCACCGAGTACAAGCCCTACGATGCCAACGTGATCGTGGTCGACCGCGACGGCAGTGATCTTTCACGTGCGCTCACCAAGCATCTAGGTTCGCGTTTTGACCTGGTCATGGGCGTCGGCGACGACACCTACGACCTTGCGGACGCGCTCTCCAAGAGCAACAGCGCCAAGGGCAGCGCCGACTGCGTGTTCTTTATCCCGGAGGGGTTTGAGGACGACCTCGTTGCAGCTGCCCGCGTGGGGGAGTCCCTGCCCAAGCTCGATGTGACCTACGGTGCCGGCACCATGGCGGCGGCGCTTTCGTCTGCCGAGGCCTCGCGCTGGATCTCGCTCGCGGGCGCTGCGGCGGCGCTTGAGCCCGCTGCTTCTAACGGCGACGTTGCCAAGGCCGCCGAGCATGCCGCTGCAAAGCGCGCGGAGGTCCAGATCGAGCAGGTCAAGGTCGGCTCGACTGCTGCCGCCACGCTCGAGTCGTACTTCAACTTTGGCGCGTACGCGATTATCTCGTCGGTCATCGTGTCGGTGGGACTGGTGTTCTCGGGCATGAACGAGCCCGAGCGCGTGCGCCGCATGGATGCCAGCCCGGTCTCCGAGCGTCAGCGTTCGCTTGCCGTGTTTGCGGCCGCCGCCGTGCTCACCGTCTGCATTTGGCTCGTGTCGAGTATGATGGGCGTCGTGGGCTTTGCCGGCGCGGTTGCCGAGGTCGGCGCGGGTCGTGTGTGTCTGGCGCTGGCAGCGACGTTTGCCCTGGCGTGCACGCCGCTGGCCGTTGGCTTTGCGTTGTCGAGCCTGGGTGCGCGCGAGGAGCTGCTCAACGGTGTGGGCAACTTACTCGGCATGCTCATGACGTTTTTGGGCGGTGCCTGGATGCCGCTGTCGCTCATGGGCTCGGCCGTGCAGACCGTGGCGCACTTTGTGCCGACATATTGGGTGAACGATGCGATCAGCAAGGCACTTGCCTCGGATCTGACGTCTGCCGTGCTGAGCGACATCGCCTGCGATCTGGGCGTCACCGTGCTCTTCGCCGCCGCCATCGCCGCCGTAGGCCTAGCCCTCTCGCGCACCAAATCCCGCGCCTAGCCACCTAGTCATCGGGTACTCATTGGGGACAGACTTAAACGACTAGTCATTGGGGACAGTCTTTGCCGATCGGCTGTTTTGCCGGCTGGGTTGGCAAAGACTGTCCCCAACTGCCGGTAGGAAAGGAACGTCCCCAACTGCCGGGTGGCGAAAGAGTGCCCCCAACGACTAGTCGTTTAAGAACGTCCCCAATGACTAGTCTGAAATAAAATCCAGGCCTCGCTCCAAAATAGTTCGCCAAGGTTTACTATTACGATCATAAAGTAGCAATAGGCTAACAATGGGGGATAGCATGGCGACGAAGCAAGCCTACGTCCAGGTCAAGGGGCTCAAGAAGCACTACGGCGATGGAGATGCACGCCTGACGGTGCTCGACGGCATCGACACGTCCATCAACCGCGGAGAGATCTGCGTCATGCTGGGGCCTTCGGGTTCGGGCAAGTCGACGTTTCTTAACCTGATCGGCGGCCTGGAGGATGCCGACGGCGGCTCCATCATGGTGGACGGCTGCGACCTCACGGTGCTCAAGCCTACCGACCTGGGCGAGTATCGCCGCCGTGAGCTGGGTTTTGTTTTCCAGTTCTACAACCTGGTGCCCGATCTCACCATCAAGGAGAACATCGAGGTCACGGCGCACCTGTCCAAAAACCCGCTCAATGTCGACGACCTGCTGCGTTCGCTGGGCCTCTACGAGCACCGCAACAAGTTCCCGCGCCAGGTCTCGGGCGGCCAGCAGCAGCGCTGTGCCATCGGCCGTGCGCTCGTCAAAAACCCGGGCCTGCTGCTGTGCGACGAGCCCACCGGCGCGCTTGACTACAAGACGTCCAAGGAAATCCTGCAGCTCATGGAGGATGTCAACCGCACCTACGGCTGCACCATCATCATTGTCACCCACAATGCCGCCATCGCGCACATGGCCAATCGCGTGCTGCGCCTGCGCGACGGGCACATCGTCGAGGATGAGCTCAACGAGTCGCCCGTTGCGGCCGCCGAGCTCGATTGGTAGGCGGCGCCATGGCACCTCTCGCAAAACGTCTCCCGCGCGAGCTGCGCCGCAATATCGGCAAGTACCTGGGCATCTTTTTGCTTATGTGCGGAAGCATCGCTCTCACCTCGGGATTTTTGCTCGCAGCGCATTCCATCGGCTGCCTTATCGACGACATGCGCGATGCGTACACGATTGAGGACGGCCGCGTGACCACCTCCTTCGAGGCTACCGACGATCAACTCAAGGCCGCCGAGGACGCGGCCGGCGACGTCGGCGGCGTTACGCTCTACAAGAATTTTTCCATCGACGCCATCATCAAAAAGGCGACCGGCGACGACGGCACCAAGCGCACACTGCGCACCTATGCACACCGCACCGAGGTCGATATCGCGTCCTACTGCGAAGGCAAACAGCCCAAGGCGGACGACGAGGTGGCCATCGACCGTGTCTTTGCCATCAACAACGACCTCGCCGTGGGCGATAAAGTCGAGCTCGAGGGTCGCAGCTACACCATCTGCGGCATCATGACCCAGCCCGATAGCCAGGCGCTGTTCCTCAACAATTCGGACTTTACGGTGAACACCATCACGTACGGTGTGGCCGAGGTCACCGACGCCGGCTTTGCCGCGCTTAAGGACGCCGGCGGCGCGCCTGCCTACACCTACTCCTTTACCTTTACCGATCGTGATCTCTCCACCGCGGATCGCGTCGATGCGGAGCAGGATATGGTGGAGGCGCTCACCGATGCCGATGCACGCGTGGATGACCTCATCGACGCCGATTCCAACCAGGGCATTGGCTACGCGCGCGATGACGTGGACGGCGACTCCATGATGTGGATGACGCTGCTCGACATCATCATCGTGATCATGGCGTTCGTCTTTGTGGTCCTTACCGACGCCACCATCGAGGAGGAGAGCGCCATCATCGGCACGCTGCTCGCCAGCGGTTATCGCCGTCGCGAGATCGTGCTGCACTACCTGGCACTTCCCGCCATCGTGGGCGTGGTCGCGGCGCTTTTGGGCACTGCGCTCGGCGTTGTGTTCTTTACCGAGCCCATGCGCAGCCTCTATTACGGTTCGTACAGCCTGCCGCCCTTCCAGGTGTACTGGAGCTGGGAGATCTTTGTGAAGTGCGCCGTGGTTCCCGCCGCCGCGCTCATCCTCATCACGCTGGTGGGCCTGTTTCGCAAAATGGGCAAGACGCCGTTGCAGTTCCTTCGTCACGAGGCGAGCGGCAAATCGGGCACCAAGCGCGGTATGCAACTGCCGGAGCGCATGGGTTTTGTTTCCCGCTTCCGCCTGCGTATCTTTCTGCGCAACCTGGGCAACTTTGCCACGCTCTTTGTGGGCATTGCGTTTGCCTCGCTGCTGCTGCTCTTTGGCCTGGCGATTCTGCCCACGATGACGCACTACGCGGACAACCTCGAGACAAGCCTGGTCGCCGAGCACCAGTACACGCTCAAGGCGCCGCTGGAGCTCGAGGGCACTGCCGAGGAGCGCGAGCAGTGGTCAGCACTCGAGCGCTTGCAGTCGGTTGACGGCGCGCTGCTTTCCGCCGCCCAAGATGCCGATGACGAGCTTGACGACGCGGCCGATGCGGCGCAGACGGCA
This sequence comes from Collinsella sp. CLA-ER-H7, assembly GCF_040092345.1. Classification (NCBI taxonomy): domain Bacteria; kingdom Bacillati; phylum Actinomycetota; class Coriobacteriia; order Coriobacteriales; family Coriobacteriaceae; genus Collinsella; species Collinsella sp. CLA-ER-H7. The sequence goes on from NZ_JBBNLT010000003.1 coordinate 117,091, forward strand.
GCCGATGCCGCGACCGCATCTCCGTCTGCCGAGAGCCTGACTGCGGCGCAGGATGCGCTTACCAAGGTCCAGGACAAGAAGGATGCGCTTTATGCGCGCCTCGATGACCTTGCCGATATCCTCGGCTGCAACCGCGACGAGGCTATCGACCTGATTGACAAGGCCTCTAAGATCGACACCGACAACGACGACATTCACCCGGTCAACACGATTGACAACGGCGCGGGCGCAATCGCGCAGGCCGAGAAATATGCCGTTTACCAGTTGCAATACGACCGAGGCGATGGGAATGGCGAGGAGACGATTTCCGTCTACGGCATTTCAACCGATTCGTGCTATTGGAAAGGGCTGGACGTCGGCGACGGACGCGTCGTCTTTGGCGGTGGCTTGCTCGACAAGTTTGGCTGGAGCGAGGGTCAGAAGGTCACGCTCGGCGACAAGTATGAGGGCGAGAATTATTCCTTTGAGTACGTGGGCAAGGACTGTGCCTGGGGCTCCAAGTCGGACATGAATATCTATATGAGTATCGATGACTTTAACGAGCTCTTTGGCAACGATGCGGCCTACTTCAACGGCTATGTGAGCGACGAGAAGCTCGACCTCGACGCGCGCTACTTTGCCGGCGACACCACGCCCGACGACATGCGCGCCGTGGGCGACCAGTTCATCGGCATGATGAGCAAAATGATCGGCATGATGGTCGGGCTCGCGGTGTTTATCTTCCTGCTGTTTATGTACCTGCTGACCAAGGCTGTGATCGACCACAGCGCCCGTTCGATTAGCTACATGAAAGTCTTTGGCTATCGCGATAGCGAGATTTCGCATCTGTACATCCGCTCGATCACGTTGTGCGTTGCGGCGTCACTCGTGCTGAGCCTGCCGGTCATTATTGGCTCGCTCACGGCCATCTTCCGCTCGATGCTGCTCGCCTACAACGGCAATATCGAGATCTATGTGCCCGCTTGGTCCATGGCGGCGTGCGTAGGAATCGGCTTTGCGACCTACCTGGTCGTGGCGCTGCTGCACACGCGTTCTATCAAACGTGTGGGCCTGGCCGAGGCGCTCAAAGTCCAAGAGTAGTCATTTAAGAACGTCCCCAATGACTAGGTTCCGTACTTGACTTTAACTCTGCTTTAACTGGTACCATCCTCTATGTCTGTAACGCCATATAGACCGAGGGGATATATCTATGACCGCAACTGCACCCGCAGCACCCGCTAAGGTGTACTTCACCAACCTGCGCACGCATGCTCGCGAGAGCCAGCTCGACAAGCTCAAGCGCCTCATACGTCACGCCGGTATTGAGCAGATCGACTTTGAGAACAAGTTCGTCGCCATCAAGATTCACTTTGGCGAGCTGGGCAACCTGAGCTTTTTGCGCCCCAACTACGCCCGCGCCGTCGCGGACGTGGTGAAGGAGCTGGGCGGCAAGCCCTTCCTCACCGACTGCAATACGCTCTATGTCGGTAGCCGCAAAAACGCGCTCGAGCACATCGACACTGCCTACCAGAACGGCTTTACCCCGTATGCCACGGGTTGCCAGATTATCATCGCCGACGGCCTCAAGGGTACCGACGAGGCGCTCGTCCCGGTCGAGGGCGGCGAGTACGTGCGCGAGGCCAAGATCGGTCAGGCGCTCATGGATGCCGATATTGTGATCAGCCTCACCCACTTTAAGGGTCATGAGCAGGCCGGCTTTGGCGGCGCCATGAAGAACCTGGGCATGGGCGGCGGCAGTCGCGCCGGCAAGATGGAGCAGCATGCCGCCGGCAAGCCGAACGTCGCGGCCGAGCACTGCATTGGCTGCCGTGCCTGCGAAAAGATTTGCGCGCACAACGCCATTTCGTTTGACGATACCCGCGAGCGCGAGCTTGCCAACGGCAACACCCGCACGGTGCACGTGGCCGCCATCGACCACGATCGCTGCGTGGGCTGCGGCCGCTGCATCGGCGTGTGCAACCAGGACGCCATCAAGCCCGGCTATGAGGCCGCGGCCGACGTGCTCAACTGCAAGATCGCCGAGTATACGAAGGCCGTTGTCGACGGCCGCCCGAGCTTCCACATCTCGCTTGCCATGGATATCAGCCCCAACTGCGACTGCCATCCCGAAAACGACACGCCTATCGTCAACGACATCGGCATGTTCGCGAGCTTCGACCCGGTCGCCATCGACCAGGCCTGCGCCGATGCCGTCATGGCATCCGAGCCGCTGCCCAACACCGAGCTCACCGATAGCGCGACCAAGATGGAGCACAACCACGAGCATCTGGAGGGCGAGCAGGCCAAGGATCCCTTCTGCATCACGCATCCCGACACCGACTGGCGCGTGTGCATCGCGCACGCCGAGAAGATTGGCCTGGGCACGAGCGAGTATGAGCTCATCGAGGTCAAGTAGCGCCTAGCTATTGGACAAAATAAGCGCCTTTGTAGCGTTAGTTGAGCAAAAGCCGCCCGTGAGCACAGCGCTCACGGGCGGCTTTTTGGAAGTGCGGCGAAAAATCGAATCCCGCCGACCACAAACCGTTTTTTGGCAACAAAACCCCAGACGTTGCTTTTTGCCTAAAAATTCTTGTCGAGGAAGTTGCCGACCGTGTCCCAGTAGAGTTCGGGGTCGACCTGCGCGCTCTTGGCGTGGGTGGCGCCATGGATGGTGAGCTTTTGCTTGACCTTGCTGGCGCACGCGTCGTAGTTTTGGTCGAGCATATCGTACGGCACAAAAGTGTCCTGGTCGCCGTGGATAAACAGCATGGGAACCGTCGCGTGTTTGAGTTGCTCCACGCTGCTCGCCTTATGAAAGTCGTAGCCCGCGCGCACGTTGCATACCAAGTTTGCTACATCGAGCAAGGGAAAGCTGGGCAAGCCGAACACGTTCTTGAGCTGCAGAGAAAACTCGTCCCAAACACTCGTATAACCGCAGTCCTCGATAATGCATTTCACGTTTGCGGGCAGAGATTCCCCCGCGACGTTCATGGCGGTTGCCGCACCCATCGACTCGCCAAAGACCAGGATGCGTGCCTCGGGGTCAGCCTGAACGATTTGCTCGATCCATGCGACGACATCGAGCCGCTCGGGCCAGCCCATGCCGATATAGTCGCCGCCGGAGCGCTCGTGGGCGCGCGCGGCGGGCGCGAGTACGTTCATGCCGCGGTCGTGGAATCGCTTGACGTATCGGGCCATACCGATGGGCTCGTTGGTATATCCATGCAGGCAGACGGCGTAGTCGTGCGTGCTCTCCGACGCAGCAAAATACCAGGCGGCAAGCTCGGTCCCGTCGTCCGCGGTGAGGCTCCTGCTCTCGCGGTTCTCTTTAAACCATGCCCGCGCCTCGGTATCCTCGGCATCCGGCTGCTCACCTTCTTTGTCGTTCTTGCTATCCTGCATCATCTTCATGGTGTATGGCGCGCGGGGATTCAGCGCGAAGTCAAACAGAAAGTTGCCGGCAAATCCGAGCAGCGCAACGACAACCACCAGTGCAACGATGCCGGCTATCTTGAGCTTTCGATGGGAACGTGCGTTTTGAGCCATGCGGTATTCTCCTATAAGATGTTAATACATCAACATTTAATGCAAGCGCATTATGGACGTTCGCCGTTGATGCGTCAACAGGCAAAGAATGGGTAAACAAGGGGTCACGTATGGTGCAAATTTCACACGTACCCAGACGCTTTGATATAGTGTTGAGAACTCTTTACGTTGGAGGATGTAACCGGCATGTCCGATTCGAGCGACAGTTCTAAGCCGCGACCCAAGACCGCGGCCGTTCCACACTACACGGTGGGCGAGGAGATCATGAACTCCGTCACCCATGGTGTCGGCTGCCTGCTGGGTATCGCGGGCCTGGTGCTCCTGATCGTATTCGCCGCCCTGCGCGGCGGAGGCCCGGCCCACATGGCCGCGGCAATTGTCTATGGCGTCAGCATTATCCTCGAATACCTAGCCTCCACGCTCTACCACGCGATTCAACCCGCGCGCGCCAAGCGCGTGTTTCGCATCATCGACCACAGCTGCATCTACCTGCTCATAGCCGGCAGCTATACGCCGTTTTGCCTCATCACGCTCGCAAACGACGGCGGCGCTGTGCTGTTCTTTGCCGTATGGGCCATCGCCATCATCGGCATCGCCCTCGAGTGCTTCCTACGCGAGCGTCAACCGCACTGGGTAAGCGGCCTGGTCTACCTGCTGATGGGCTGGCTCGTTGTCTTTAAGCTGCCCGAACTTGTGGCGCTGCTCAACCCCGTGGCGCTTGCCCTGCTCGCCGTCGGCGGCGTGTGCTACACCGCGGGCGTGCCGTTCTATATCGCCAAAAACGTGCGCTATCTTCACAGCGTGTTTCACCTGTGGGTACTCGCCGGCAGCATCTTCCAGTTCATGGCGGTGATCCTCTTCGTAATCTAGCGATCGCGCCTGCGCCCGCGGGCCCGTCCGGGCGCCCGCCGGGCGCAACTGCCCTATCCGCCATCAACGTTTTGACCTGACGTCCCGAATCTTGGAGGTTCGAGAAACTCCCGATGGACATAACCATCTCCCTTATCACCACCCTCGTTTTGACCCTCATCAACGGCTACTTCTCTATGTCAGAGATGGCGCTCACCACGGCCAAGCGCGCCGTGCTGGAGCACGAGGCCGAGGAAGGCGACAAGCGCGCCGAGCGTGCCATTAAGCTGGCTGCCGACTCCGACCAGCTGCTCGCCACCATCCAGGTCGCCATCACGCTCGTGGGCTTCGCCTCGTCCGCCGTCGCCTCGACGAGTCTGTCCGACCCGCTCGCCACGTGGCTCATGAGCTTTGGCATCGCGCCGCTCTCCGCCATCGCACGCGGCCTGGCGCCGGTCATCATCACCGTCGCGGTCGCCTTCGTCTCCATCGTGATTGGCGAGCTCGTGCCCAAGCGCATTGGCCTGGCCAACGCCGAGGGCGTGTCAAAGCAGGTCGTGGGCCCGCTTTCCGTGTTCCAAAAGATTGCTCGTCCGCTCGTGTGGCTGACCGGCGCCTGCTCCGATGGCCTGGCCCGCATCCTGCGCATCAAGAGCGCCGACGACCGCCAAAACGTCTCGGAAGAAGAGATCAAGTACATGGTCTCGGAGCAGGACGACCTGCTCGACGAGGAAAAGCGCATGATCCACGAGATCTTCGACCTAGGCGACACCGTTGCCCGCGAGGTCATGGTGCCGCGCGTGGACACCACCATGTGCGAGGACGACGAGACGGTCGCCGACGTGCTGTCCACCATGCGCCAGACCGGCTTTAGCCGCATCCCCGTCTATCACGAGGATCCCGACAACGTCGCGGGCATCGCGCACATCAAGGACCTGATTCAGCCCGCGCTCGACGGTAAGGGCGACCAGCCCATCGCCGATTACCTGCGCGACGCCACCTTTGTGCCCGACACCAAGGACATCCTGCCGCTGCTGTCCGAGATGCAGACTTCGCACGACCAGATCGTGGTGGTCGTGGACGAGTACGGCGGCACGGCCGGCATCATCACTATCGAGGATATCGTCGAGGAGATCGTCGGCGAGATCGAGGATGAATTCGACCCCGACAACAAGTATCTCACGCGCCTTTCGCGCCGCGAGTGGCTCGTTGATGGGCGTTTTTCGTGCGATGACGCGATTGAGCTTGGTTGGCCGCTCGAGGAAAGCGATGATTATGAGACCATCGCCGGCTGGATTTTGGAGCTTTGCGACTCGGTGCCCGACATCGGAGAGGTGTTTGAGGTCGCGGGGTACAAGTTCAAGGTGCAGTCGATGCGTGGCCAGCGCATCTCGCTCATTCGCGTGATCGCTCCGGCCGAAACCGATAAGAAGGATTCCGAGTCTTCGGTAGACGAGCCGACGACGTCGGGTGCGGGCTCTGTGGACCCGCACGATGGCGACGAGTAGGGCAAGGAAGAGTAGGGGAGAGTTATGGCAGGCCTGTTCAACATCCTTAAGGTCACCGTCAGCGAGGACAAGATCTGCGCGCATGTGCTGGTGAACCCCGGCATGCCGCTCATGACCTCGGAGGACATCGAGGCCACGGCGCGCGTGTACTACCTGGTGCCGGCGATTGCCAAGCACCTGTGCCTGGGCGATTCCGGTCGCGAGTTCCAGGACTGCATGGGCCAGACCGAGCTCTGCCACCTGCTGGAGCATGTGACGGTCGAGCTCATGAACGAGACCGGTCTTGCCGGTAGCATCTCGTGCGGCCGCACGCGCGTAAGCGAGCACGACGAGCGCGTCTTTGAGGTTGAGCTTTCGTGCCCCGACGACGCGCTGGCCATCGGTGCGCTGTCTTCGGCCACCTTTATGATGGACTGGGCCTATCTGCACGCCGACCAGCCTGCCCCCGACGTGGGGGGCACGGTCGCGGGCCTGCGCAACCTGGTGCTGGGCATGCGCGCCGAGGCCGAGGGCAAGGATCCTCACGAGGCCGTCGCCGCTGCGAACGGCGAAGATGCTGCCGAGGACGAGGGCGCTGACGAGGGCGCTGACGAGGGCGATGCGCCGGTCGACGCCGAGCCCGTTTCCGATGCGACCGCCGAGCCCGTTCCCACCGAGCCCCAGGGTGTCCCCAACTTTGACGACGAGCCCCAGGTGGCGATTGATACCGAGGGCGCGGTTGCCGAGAACCACGAGGCCTCCGCTGCCGTCTTTGGCGGTGCGGCGACGGTTCCGGCAGGACCTGCGCATGAGGGCGGTCTGCCGCTCGTGGACGGCGCCGGCGAGGACCCGGGTGCCACGGTGGCCATGCCGGCTATGCCCCAGGAGTAGGCCTAGGCGTTTATCACCATCACATACCTGCGCCTTTGCCGTACGCAGATGAGCGGAGCGGCAAGTGATGCGCTGCGGGTATAATGGACAGCATTCAAACGGTGGGCACCGACGTGCCCGCAGGAGAGGAATGATCATGGGTAAGACTTTCAGCTTTGTCTCCGGCGCACTTTTTGGTGCCGCTGCCGGCGCTATTGTCGGCGTTGCTCTGGCCCCGCGCTCGGGCGCCGAGACCCGCGCCATGGCTGCCGATATCGCCAACGACGCCTGGGACAATATGCGCGACACCTACGAGCACAGCGCCGAGGAGGCCCGTGCTGCGGTGAATGACTTTGGCCCGATGGTCGACGCCAAGACCGACGACCTGCGCGCCAAGGTCGACCTGGCCCGCGAGCGCATGGACCAGCTGCGCGAGCAGCTCAACGACGCCATTTCGGGCGGCAACGTGACGCCTGCCGCCGACGTTGTGGTCGAGAACGCCGTCGAGGCTGATACCGAGGCTGCGGAGCCCTCGACCGAGGCATAATGCGCGCCGGGGATTTTGTCGGCGCCAAGATCTATCGCAAGCCCACCGAGGACAAGCGCACCAAAAAGGACGGCACGCCGCGCAGCCCTAAAAAGCTCGGAAAGATTCACTTTCCGGTCTTTACCCCGGGCGGTACGCGCGTGGTCGGCTTTATGGTCCGCCAGTCCGATATCGCGGGCATGATCGAGCGCCCCGATCGATTCGTAGCGCTCGACGCCATTGGTGTCTACGAGGGCGCCATTGCGGTCGATGACGTCAAGGACACGTACGATGCCGCCGCCGCCAAGCGCCTCGACATCAACCTGGACGATTGCATCATCTGGGTCGGTATGGACGTGCGCACGGAATCGGGCGACGTCGTGGGCTATTGCTCGGATGTGGAGTTCAAGCCGCGTTCGGGCATCGTGCAGGCATTCTATGTGACCGCCGGTGCTGCTTCGAGTGTTTTGGTTGGTGACACGCAGGTGCCGCCGACGATGCTGCGCGGCTACGAGAACGGCGCGATGGTCGTCTCGGACGAGGCCAAGTCGCTCGGGTATTCGGGCGGCGCCGCCGCAAAGGCTGCCGAGGCAAGCGTCGTGGTGGGCGATAAGGTCAAGAAGGGCGCCAGGGTGCTCGATGACAAGGGATCGGTTGCCGTGGACAAGGGCAGTCGCGCACTGGGCAAGCAGCTCGGCAAGACGCGCGGCATGTTCAAGGCCTTTAAGGACGAATACCAAAAGGCGAGTGGCGGCTCGTCAAAAGCTACAAAATAGCGACGTACCAAATGATGGGAGGCAAGCCGGAGACCTGTTGCTCCGGCTTGCTGTGTTTATGGGGGAGGGCACATGCGCCAAAACGGATCCAGCTTAAACGGGCGTTCGGGCGCGCGTCCGACGGCGCGCCGCGATCTGGGGCAGCTGCCCAGCGGTCAGCGCAAGCGTCACCGTAAGCCCGGCGCGATGTATCTCAACCATAGCCGCGGCTTTAGCGACCGCAGCGCTCGCATCGGCAACAGCCGTACGCCCCGTCGTTCGTCTCGCCTGCCCTATGCGCTGATCGCCGTGGGTTGCGCGCTCGTGCTGTTTATCGCTGCCGTCGTGGGCTACGTCAACCGCAGCGTGGACGTGGAGCTCAACGGCCAGAAGACCGCGGTGCGCGTGGGCTCTACGCTGCAGAATCTCATCGACGAACAGGATTTGACTGACACCTACGACGCAGGCGACCTGCTAGCCGTCGATGACAGCGTGCTCAAGCGCCATGGGGGCGAAAAGCTGTCGGTGAAGGTCGACGGCAAGCGCGTGAAGCAGGGCAAATGGGATAGCCGCGAACTTGAGGGTGGCGAGAAGGTGACGGTCAAGGATGGCCGTAACATCTACGAGAAGCACGAGGTTCAGGCTACGGTTATCGAGCCCAAGCTCAAGGTCGAAGGCACGGGCGCTATCGAGTATGTGCAGACGTGGGGTGTCCAGGGCCGCTCCGAGGTGTGGGTTGGTGAGCAGTCGGGCAAGACGCAAGACCGCGGCGAGGTTGTGCCCGCCACCGATTGCGTTGTTGCGTGCGCCAGCGTGGCGCCCAAGGGCAACAAAAAGTACGTGGCGCTGACGTTTGACGAGGGTCCGAGCGGCGCCACCAAACAGATCTTGCAGGTGCTCAAGGAAAAGGGCGTCACCGCGACGTTCTTCCTTTCGGGCGATGCGGCCGAGGCCTCGCCTGCCACGGCCAAGGCGATTGTCGATGCCGGGTGCGAGATCGGATCCAACAGCTACAGCGACGATTCGCTCAAGGATCAGGACCGTGAGGCGGTACGCGAACAGATCACGAAAGGCACCGATGCGATTAAGTCGGCGACCGGCGTGAAGACGATGCTGCTGCGTGCTCCCTACGCTGCCTTTGACGAACAAAACTGGATTGATGCGATGGACCTGGTCTCCGCCGTGGTCTCGTGGAATATTGACTCGGGCGACTGGCTGCTCAACGGTGCCGACGAGCAGGTCTCGACGGTGCTCGATTCGGTGACGCCGGGCAATATCGTGCTGCTCACCGATAGAGACGAATGCGCCGAGCAGACGCTCGAGGCGCTGCCGCAGATTATCGACGGCCTCATTGCCGACGGCTACAAGATCGTGACGCTCAGCGACCTGGTCAAGACGGACACGTCGCTGAGCAAAAAGCTCACCTCGCTGACGAAGGCCACCATGCCCAAGGACGCCGTGTTCCCCCAGCTTGCCGAGGACGACGACACCACAGAGTAGTTATTGGGTAGTCATTTAAGAACGTCCCCAATGACTATGTCACGGATGCGTCAGTGTTTGGTATGCCTGCAATGTGCAGCGCATAAATTCGATGCCGCAGGGCGATGCTGATGCTATAGTTACTGCGGTTAATGAGGGTCAAGAGAAAGGTTACAGGTGAAATCCAAACCTCGACCATACAGTCGATGACCCCATGCAGGTGCTTTTTGCGCATGCACGGGGTGTAAGCGTCGAGCGGCGTGCCGCCCGCGCATGCGTATACATATCCAGAAGCCCACGGAGCGTGCGCCATCACGGCCGCAGCCCGAAGGAATAATGATGGGGAGCACCATTGAATTATCTGAGTGAGATGCTCAAGTTGCCGGTCTTGGACGTCGATGGCGAAAAGCTCGGCGTAGTGAACGATTTTGGCATTGCCACCGGCGAAGTTTTTCCGCACGTGACGTCGCTCGCGTTCCGCGGACCCGGCAAGACGCCGTTTATGATCAGCTGGCGCAAATGGGTCGACCGTATCGACGAGACGGGTGTACACCTTAAGACGTCGGCCACCGAAATCCGTTTTTCGTACCTGCAGCCGACCGAACTCTTGCTTGCCCGCGACGTGCTCAACAAGCAGATTGTCGACACGCAGGGCATGAAGGTCGTGCGCGTAAACGACATCAAGTTTTCCATGTCGGGCGAAAACCAGCTGCGCCTGCTGGGCGCCGAAGTGGGCGCCCGCGGTCTGCTGCGCGCGATCAGCCCCGCACTCGAGCATATCGTCGAGGGCTTTATGAAGCACCTGGGCAAGCCGCTCAGTGAGGACATTATCGCTTGGTCCTACATGGACCTGCTCGATCGCTCGACTAAGAACATCCAGCTCTCGGTGTCGCACAAGACGCTTGGCGAGCTGCACCCTGCCGACATTGCCGACATCATCGAGCAGCTCGACCCGCGCCTGCGTGCGCAGGTGTTCGCGCAGCTCGACACCGCCCAGGCCGCCGAGGCCATCTCGGAGTTCGATGATGACGAGCTCATGACCGAGATGCTCGAGGGCCTGTCCGATACGGACGCATCGTCGATGCTGGCCATGATGGACCCGGACGACGCCGCCGACCTGATCGACGAGCTCGATTACGAGAAGGCCGAGAAGCTCCTGCGCCTGATGGGCGTCAAGGAGGAGAAGGCGATTCGTAACCTGCTGGGCTATGAGGACAACACCGCCGGCCGCATCATGACCTCGGAGTTTGTCTCGCTGCCCGCCACGGCGACGGTCGGCGATGCCATCGAGGCGATTCGCAAACTCGATGAGGACTTCGAGAGTGTCTATTACGTCTATACCGAGGATCCGAGCGGCATGCTCACCGGCGTGCTCTCGCTGCGCACGTTGATCGTGGCCGACCGCGATGCCACGCTGGGCCAGCTCGCCTATCGCGACCTGGTCTACGTGTCGCCCGACGAGGACCAGGAAGACGTGACGGACGAGATGACCAAGTACGACCTGGTTGCCATCCCTGTCTGCGACGAGAACCGTCATATCCTGGGCATCGTGACCTTCGACGACGCCATGGACGTTATCGCCGAGGAGCATCAGGAGGACCTGCAGATCGCCGGTGTCGGCTCGGGCGATAGCGCGTCGGACGACTCGACGAACGTGCTCAGCTGGTTCGTGCATCGTCAGTACTGGGTCGTCGTGTGGGGCATCGCCTCGTGCATTATGGCGACGGTGCTGGGGACGGCGCTGGGCTCCGCGCATCTGGTGGTGTTCCCCATGTGCGCCATGCCGCTCGTGCTGCTGGCGGCCTCGCGCATGGTGTCGTTCGTCAAGAACTACTTCCTGGAGTATGACGGTCACGACGATGAGCCCAAACCGTACCTGGGATTCTTCTTCCAGAGCACGGGTATGGGCCTGATCCTTTCGCTTGTTACTTACCTGTGCGCGCAACTGGTGCGCACTGCCGCGTTCCTCGATGCCCCTATGTTTGAGGAGCAGCTCTTTACCGGCTGCTTTAACATCGCGGCCATCATCTGCCTGGTGGGCAACATGAGCGCCGTGATTTACCTGATGGTGCTGTTCTGGCGCGATGAGCACGACCTCAATACGTCGGGTACCGCCATGAACGTCATCGCCGTCATGATCTCGTGTGTGGCGTACTGCATCGCCGCGGTGCTGCTCACCATGTCGGTCATGGGGTAGGTGGTCGCGTGCAAAATACGAAGCAAAAGTTGACCATCGCGGCCATCTTTGGCGCTATGGGTCCCGGTCTGCTGGCGGCGCTTTCGGGCAATGACGCCGGCGGCATTGCAACGTATTCCAGCGCGGGCGCCAGCTATGGCTACAAGATGCTCTGGATGCTTCCCGTCATGACTGTGCTGCTCATCGTGACGCAGGAGACCGCGGCACGCTGCGGCTGCGTCACGGGCAAGGGCCTGGCATCGCTCATTCGCGAGCGCTTTGGCGTGCGCAAGAGTGTACTTGCTATGGCGGCGCTGTTGATCGCCAACACGGCTGTTACCATTTCGGAGTTTGCGGGCATCGCCAGCGGCCTTGCTCTCTTTGGCGTGCCGGCGAGCATTTCGGTGCCGTTGGTGGCGCTGCTGGTGTGGATGCTTACCATGTCGGGTAGTTTCCAGCGCATCGAGAAGATTCTGCTGCTGGTAAGCTGCGTCTTCGTGACCTATATTGTCGCCGCGTTTATGGCTGGCCCCAACTGGGGTGAGGTCGCGGTCGACCTGGTCGTGCCTAACATTCAAAATGACCCCAGCTACGTGTCGCTCGTGGTCGCGACGATCGGTACCACCATCGCGCCGTGGATGATTTTCTTGGCGCAGAACAACGTGGTCGATAAGAACGCGGGCGAGGACGATATCGTGCTGCAGCGCATCGATACCGTGAGCGGCTCGCTTGCTGCCGATGTCATTGCCGGCTTTATTATCATCACGACCGGTACGGTGTTGTTCCCGGCGGGCATTCAGATTAGCGATGCTGCCGATGCTGCCCGCGCGCTGGAGCCTATTGCGGGTCAGTGGTCCACGGTGTTGTTTGCCTCGGGCCTGGTCGCGGCGAGCTTCTTGGCTGCCTGCGTGCTGCCGGGCGTTACGTCGAGCGCTATCTGCGAGGCATTTGGCTGGGAGCGCGGTGCCGACCGCAGCTGGGACGAGGCCCCGGTTTACCGCGGCATCATTACGGCCATCATCGGTATCTCTGCCGTGCTGGTGCTTATGCCCGGCGTCGATCTGTTCCAGATTATGATGACCTCGCAGGTCATCAATGGCGTGCTGCTGCCCGTGGTTCTGGTGTTCCAGGTGGTTATCGCCGCCGACCGTCACATCATGGGTGCCAACCGCAACGGCCGTGTGTGGAACGTGCTCACTTGGGCGACTATCGCCGTGATTACGGTGCTCACGGTTGTCATGTTTGTCCTGCAGGCGATGGGCTACAGCGCTTAGCGCCTCTTTTGCTTCCGAACAGGCCGCAGCGATGGGCTGCGGCCTGTTTTTGTCTGCTATAGGGTGTTAGCTATATGGCAGTGGGCAAAAAATGCCAAATATGAGTACTGTTGCTAAGTGAATAGCATTTACATCCAAGAGGATAATAAACATAACCTATAGTATGTTCATTAAAATTGGCTGTAATACGCCTTAAACCAGTCAGGTTGGCTGCTTTAGGGGGTTGTAGGGGTCGCTCGGACGTCATTTTGGGTGGTTTTGCCTGCTACTAAAATGGTAACAGTACTCATATTTGCCCTTTTTTGCCCACAGACCTTTGAGAGTGCGGCGAAAAGGGCTTGTTTTGATTGTTTGGGGCAGGCACGAGGCGCGGAAACGATGTCTGGAGCGACGGAGCGGCCTGGAATTCATCCGTAGAGGTCTTCATTGGCTGCGCCAGGAGTGTCCCTAACTGCCGGAGGGGGTGTCTGCCGTGGCAGACACCCCCTCCGGATGTGGGAAGTTTGCGCTGCAGGTTACTTGTCGGTGCCTAGCTTGTGCGGCTTGAGAGCGAGCGCATTGACGAGTGCGTCGGTGGCAGACTTGACGGCTGCCGGCTGCGGATCGTTGACGTGATCCTCGGGGTGTACGGGCAGGTCCTTCTTGACGGCATCGTGGATCAAGTTGAGGTACTCAGTCACGCCAGTGGTCGATAGATGCGTGCCATCGCCATCGAACAGGTCGTTGCGGTTGGCACTGTATCCGTACCAGTCGATAACGCGTACGTTCTTGTAGCGCGTAGCGGCGTTGGCGATGGCCTGGTTGGTAGAGCCAACCCACGGCTGCGGGCTGCGCGTGTTCACAAACACCACAATACGCTTATCTCCTGCATCGGCCATGATGGCGTCGATTTGGTCGTCGGTTACCAAGCCGTTGGTGCCCAGCGCAAAGACCACGATCTTGCCGGCAAGGTTCTGTTGAAGATAGCCCTCAAATGTCGCACGGCCCGCATCGAACTGGCGGCCCTTTTCGGCATCGATATGGCTGTGCGGGAACACGCCGTCAAAGGAATCAACGGCGCGCAGCGACACGGAGTCACCGATCATCAACAGGTCGTAGGAGCCGTCGGGGAAGCCGTCGTTGTCCTTGTCGGTGTCGTCGGCCGCCTGCTGGTCGGTGGGTGCGGTGTTTTTGGCTTCCTTGTTCAGAACTTCGGCGCCCTCGCCGCTCAGCGCAGACGTCTCGGGCACAAAGATCAGGCCGCCCAGTGCAACGACCAACACGACAGCGCAGGCTGCGCAGGCAGGGACGTGCGCGCGCACCCAGTTGGCGGGCGTGGCGGTGCCGTCGCGGAACTCGGATACGGTGCGCCCAAAGGCGCCCTTTCTAAACGGCGTCTCGATAAAGCGATATGAGCATTCGGCCACGGCGACCACCAACAGCACCTGCAAAATGTACTGCCACCACGGTGTATCGTTGATGTTGGCGACCGGGTTCATAAGCAACAGCAGGGGATAGTGCCACAGGTAGATGCTGTACGAGCGCTTGCCAACCCATACGAGCGGCTCGGCGGACAGCGCGCGGGCAACCATTCCCTGGGGCTGCACGCAGGCCGCGATGACCATGAGCGTGAGGATCGAGCACAGCAGCGTGCCTCCGCGATACTGGAAGGCGGTGTAGCCGTTGGTGAGCGCGACCATGGCGGCAAGGCCAACCAGACCCACGACGCCCAACACATCGATGGATGCGGGCGAGGACCAAAAACGCACGAGGACGCTCGGCTGTGCCGGGGCGGTCTCGGCTGCTTCGTCGGCCTTCTCGCCAGGCTTGCCCTCGGCGTTCTTGCCGTGCTTGGCGGCCCCGACCAAGCGGTCGAGCCCCAAACGACGAGCGAGACGCACCGGCGCCAGGTCGCGATCGGGGATAAAGGCCATCCAGGCACCCAGCAGCAGCGAGAACACGCGGGTGTCGGTGCCGTAGTACACGCGGCTGGGGTCGGCGGCAGGGTTGTAAAGCACCATCATGGCGAGGGCAGATACCGCGGCAAGGCCCAGAACCACGCGGCGCGTGTTGGGTTTGCTCACATGCATGGATACCATGGCAAACAGCAGTGGCGGCCAAATCAGGTAGAACTGTTCCTCGATGGCAAGCGACCAAAAGTGCGTGAGCGGCGAGGGGTCGCCCAGAGCATTGAAGTACGAGACGTTTTGGGCAATCTGCCACCAGTTGTTGAAGAACAACAGCGACGGCAGGATGTCGGGGCGCATCTTGGTGAGCATCACGTGGTTGAAGACGGTGCACAGAGCACAGGTCACCACCACGACGGTCACCACGGCGGGGACCAGGCGACGGATGCGGCGGATCCAGAAGCTCTTGAGGTCGATGCGGCCGGTCTTAGCGACTTCGTTGAGCAGCAAGCGCGTGATCAGATAGCCCGAAAGCACAAAGAAGATCGTGACGCCGAGCAGGCCGCCCTGAGCCCACGTGAGGTTAAGGTGATAGAGCACCACCGCGACGACGGCGAGCGTGCGCAGGCCGTCGAGTGCAGGGATGTAGCGGGACTTGGGGCGAGCAGGCGTCTGCTCCGCGGCGGGAGTGTTGGCGCGGCCCGCGTTGTTGGCAGAAGTGCGATGGGGGCTCGTGGTGCGTCGCGGCTCGTTGGCACGGCGTTCGCTCTTCACGCGTTCGTGCGGCGCCGGCTCGTTGCCCGTGCGGCGTCGACCGCGCGAGCCCGATTGCGAGAATTGTTCCATAAAACATCATCCAATGACGAGAATAATCAGCACGTATTCATTGTAGCTGCCTGCTCCTGTGAATGCTTGCTGCTGGCGCAACCTCAAGGGTGCGTTCACATCAAAGTGAACTAAAGTTATAGAGGTGCGAAGGCGCGCAATCGACGGTCGACGGTGGGTGCAAAGCCCGCAGATGAGGAGGTTTCCATGGCAGATCGCGGCATCGTTGCGGTGTTCGGCAGCATGAACATGGACCTTTCGGTGGCGTGCGAGCGCATACCGCGCGCGGGCGAGACAGTCGGTGGTAGCGGTTTTATCACCAACGCCGGCGGCAAGGGCGCCAATCAGGCTGTAGCTGCCGCGCGTATGGGCGCGTGCACGCACATGATCGGCGCGGTCGGTCGCGACGCGTTCGGCGCGTCGCTCGTGGTGGGGCTCCAAGACGCCGGCGTGGACTGTGACTTTGTAGTGCATCGCGATGACGTGGAGACGGGAACGGCGACCATCATTCGCTGCGAGGGCGACAACCGCATCATACTGTCACCGGGCGCCAACTATGCGCTTGCGGGCGCGGACGTTGCCTGCGCGTTGAGGCGTCTGGTGGCCCATGAGCTCGACGGCGACGCCAGCGAGATTGCCCCGGCTGCCGGAAGCGTCTTTATCGCCCAGGGTGAATGTGACCTTGCAGCGACGGCCGATGCGCTTGTTTGCGCTCACGAGCTGGGGTTCTATACGGTCTTTAATCCAGCGCCTGCTTGTGAGTTGCCTGCGGAGGTCTGGCCTGCGGTCGACTTGGTCTGCCCCAACGAGACCGAGTGTCAGGTGCTAATGGGTATCCTGCCCAAGGACGATGGGAGCTGCGCCGCCGCGCTCAATGCCCTGCTTGCTAAGGGCGCCGGCGCCGCGGTCATCACGCTGGGCGGCGCCGGCTCGGTTACGCTCGGCGATGGCGGTGAGCTGCTGCGCATGCCGGCACTTTCGAGCGCGGTAGTCGATACCACGGCTGCCGGCGATACGTTTATCGGCGCGTTGGCGGCGGCTCGCCTAGAGGGCTTGCCGCTCTTTGAGTGCATGGCCGCGGGTGCTCGCGCCTCGGCAGTGACGGTGTCGCGCCTGGGCGCTCAGCAATCGATTCCCACGCGCGCCGAAGTTGAACATTGGTTTGGTTAAACGATAAAGACGGAGAAGCGGAGTAGAACAATGGCAATCAAGAAGCTGATCCTTGATCTGGATATGGGTGTGGACGATGCGATGGCGCTGGCCTATGCCATCGCGAGCCCCGAGGTGGAGCTCGTGGGCATCACCACGTGCTTTGGCAACGTGCGCGTCGAGCAATCGGCGCACAATTGCCTGGCGGTGCTCGATCTGCTGGGTCGTCCCGAGGTGCCGGTGTACCTGGGCGCCGACCGTCCTCTGCAGGCGACTGAGCCTTATACGCCGCCGGCGTCCACCGCGCTCATTCACGGCAAGAACGGCATCGGCGGCGCGAGCGTGCCCGTGTCGCCCTACGAGCCGGTGGGGGCGACCTCGGCCGACGGCAACGCTGCGGTCGATTATCTGATCGATGCCGCGCGCACCTATGGTCCCGATCTGGTCTACGTAGCGACTGGCCCGCTCTCCAACCTGGCGCTCGCCCTGGAGCGCGATGCGGCGGCGGTGATGTCCATCGGCCGCGTGGTCGTGATGGGCGGTGCCCTTACCGTGCCCGGCAACGTGAGCGCGGGCGCCGAGGCCAATATGGCGAGCGACCCCGAGGCAGCCGACGCGGTGCTGCGCTCGGGCCGTAAGCTCACCATGGTGGGTCTGGACGTGACGCATCGCGTGGTGCTCACGCGCCGCGACATTGCCGGCTGGACGGGCTCGGGCACTATGGCGGGCTGCGCATTTGCGAGCATGGTCGAGCACTACATTGGCTCGTACGAGATGAACGCACCCTACCTGGGTGGTTGTGCGCTGCACGATCCGCTGGCCGTTGCCGTGGCGATCGACCCCACGCTCGTAGGTGCGCTCGGCTGCAACCTGCGTGTTGATCTGCTGGGCGAGTACCGCGGTCGCACCATCTGCGATGAGCGTCGCCTGTCCGATCCGGACAAGAGCGCGCTTGTGGCACTGACCGTGGATGCTCCGCGCTTCCTGTCCGAGTTCAAGACACGTATGGCCCGTGTCCTTGGCTAAGTTGTCTTTTTGGGACGGGGCTTTTTTGACTGGTATGATTGGTGCGACCATTCGAACCAGCTAAAAGAGCCCGTCCCAAATTGATTGCCGAGAGGATCTGCCATGGAGCGCATCGCGAGTTTTTCCGTTGACCATCTGCTGCTTGAGCCCGGCGTGTATGTGAGCCGCATCGACCGCGATCCGGCGACCGGTGCTGCCGTCACCACGTTTGACCTGCGCCTGACCACGCCCAACAAGGAGCCGGTCATGAACACCGCCGAGTGCCACACCATTGAGCACCTGGGCGCGACGTTCCTTCGCAATCATGCCGAGTGGTCGAGCCGCATTGTCTACTTTGGCCCCATGGGCTGCCGCACGGGCTTTTACCTGGTTGTCTTTGGCGAGCTGACGAGCGAGAAGATCTTGCCGCTCGTCCGCGAGCTGTTTGAGTTTATCGCCGACTTTGAGGGCGATGTCCCCGGTGCCGCTCCCGAGGAATGCGGTAACTACCTGGACCAAAACCTCCCCATGGCCAACTGGCTTGCGCGCCGCTACCTCGACCGCGACCTGGCCGATATCGACGAGAAGCACCTGCACTATCAGCAGGCGTAAGGGCTTTATCGCCCAAAACGCGCGCATTGGGCGCCTTCGCTTATGCGGGGGCGCCTTTTTGTTGATTGGTCGGGACGAGCGTTCAAAATCGCTCATGTTTGTTCTAGAATGTTCGTATAGTCACATTTACAAACAGGAGTGAACATGCATATCTACTCTGTCAACGATCCCGAGTTCAAATCCTATGGCAACGTTTGGGATAACGTTCCGTCCGAGCTTACGTCGCCCGTGCTCGAGGCGCTCTCTGCCACGCCCATTCCCGAGGGCAGCAAGTACGTTGCAAGTGCGCCGGAGCTCGAGGACGTCAAGGATGCCGACAAGCTTGGCTTTCTCATGTTTGGTGGCCGTCCCTTCCAGCTCGGCTGGTGCAACGGCCACAATACACGACTCAACTGCCTGGAGTATCACCGCGCGAGCGAATTCAACCTGGGCGCTCGCGACTTTATCCTGCTCGTGGCGCATCGCTGGGAGATCGAGGACGGCAAGCTCGACACCGCGTGCGTCAAGGCGTTTCGCGTGCCGGCGGGTACGGTCGTCGAAGTCTTCAACACCACGCTCCACTACACGCCGTGCATGGTCGACGACGGTGGCTTCCAGGTGATGGTGGCGCTGCCCGCCGGCACCAACGGCCCGCGCCCCGAGGTCGCGGCCGACATGCCTGCGGCCGGCGACAGCTACTGCTACTGGAAGGCCGACAAGTGGGTCCTCTGCCATGCTGACAGCCCCAAGGCAGCCGAAGGCGGCTACGTAGGCCTCATCGGCAAAAATCTCGACATCACCGTGGACTAGCGCATCGCCCCAAACCACCACAAAGGTGCCTGTCTCCTTTGCGGTGGTTTGGGGCGGGCGGATATCGGGAAGTGCCAGACGGGGGAGGCTGCCGGGCGCCTTGCCGTCTGCGGATTTTGGGACATGCGGCCCGCTTTTTCGACCCATCTGTCGGTACACTAAAAGCACTATGGGTACCTGCGAGCGACATATCGGCCACGCGGCCGCCCGATCCGCACCCGTGGCGGATCCCAGGGGTGGCAGGCTCTTCGCCATGCCGCGATTCCTTGTTGGCATAACACATCGGATGTACCGCCACCGCGTCTTTGCTATCGCCGGCGTCATCACTGCGCTGTTCCTCATGCTTTTGGCAGTCTTGCCGGCGCTGTTCGCCTTCGACCCCAAACTTTCTAACGCCGTGCCCGCCTATAGCGAGGTGTCCGAAGAGGTCGTGGATGCGCTCGCCCACTCGAGCTCTCTCCCGCTGCTTGTCGCCGCAATTATATTTTCGATCTGGGGCGTATCGGTCTATCTGCGCTGTTTGGACTATGTGCTGCGCCGCCGCCTTGTTGCCGTCGCCACCATCTGCGCCCTGTGGATGATCGAAGTCATTCTCAAGTACAAGTCGTTCACGCCGTTCTATGCCACCGTGCTGTGGTACCTGTACTACGTGCCCATGACACTCATTCCGCTGCTCTACCAGTTGTGTGGTCTGCGCCTTGCGGGCCTGGAGCAACACCGCCTGGGTCGCCGCTACTGCGCTGCGCTGTGGATTGTGGCTATCCTGCTTATCGGATTTGTGCTCACCAACGATTTTCACCAGCAGGTCTTCCACTTTGACCGTACAAGCGACACCTGGAGCAACGATTACACGTACGGCTGGGGTTATTTCGCCGTCCTCGTGTGGACGGCCTTTAACTTTGTGGCCTTTTTTATCCTGGTGGGCCGGTCCTCGTCCTTTCGCATCCAACGTTTCTCGGGCACGGCGGCGCTCGTGCTGCTGGGCGGCGCGTTCTTTGCCATCTCATATGCGTTGCGTGCGCCCTGGGCATGGAGGCTCAACTTCTCGCTCATCTATTGCGTCTTGTGCGTGGCGGCGATGGAAATCTGTCTCGATTGCGGTGTCATTCCGTCATATCACGACATCGCCGGCATTTTCGATACCCTGCCGCTCGACCTCAAAGTTCTAACGCGCGACCTGCAGGAAGTCTATGCCACGCCGGTGTCGAAGCCAATGCCGGCGGGCGTGTGCGAAGAGCTGCGAGCCCAGGAACACGGGCATGCCCATGCCTTTGCCGTGGCGTCCGATCCCGATGTGATGTACCGTGCCTTTCCACTGCTGGGCGGATCGGCCCTGCTTGCCCAAGACGTGTCGGATCTCAACGAGCTTAACCGTGAACTGGCACATCGTCGCATGGAGCTGCAGCGTCAAAACGAGCTGCTCGCTGCCGACTACGACCTTAAGACGCACCTGGCAGATCAAGAGGCCGAGACCTTGCTGGTTCAAGACGTGGACCAGGCGCTTGCCCGCGCGCTCGAAGGGATGTACGACCCGCTGAGCTCGCTGCCGCCGTTGACCGATGAAGCGTCTTCGCACGAGCGTTACCGCATGCTGCAGCGAGCCAAGATGCTCGTCGCCTATTGCAAGCGCAAAGGGTCGCTCACGTTGGCACAGCACGGGGAGAGCGGTTTTGATCGCGACCGCATTCAGCTCATTGCCAACGAGCTCGCAAGCGACCTGCGCACCATCGATATCGATTGCGCCTCGATTATCGCTATACGGCGCCCGCTGCACGCCAGTACGGTAAGCGCCCTGTACGACTGCGTGTATGACTTTGCGTTTTTTGCCTACACCACCGACCATCCGGCGCTTATGTATCACTTGGGCGACCATGACCGATGCAGTGTCGAGCTGCGCGCCACGCTTTTTTCCAACGATGATGCAGATCTTTCGCAGACGCCCGCCGCGCAAGAGCTCGAAAGCGCTCTGCAAGGGCGCAACGTGGCATACCGCCTTGAGGGCGAGCCCGGCCAGCTGCGCATGATCGTCTTGATGCCGCGGGCGGGTGAGTGACGATGCAGATTTCGCTCATCCTTCCCCAAATCGTTGCGCTCGATGTTGTCTTTGCCCTGGCTGCGTGTCTGCAGACGATTCACGTCCCGCTCATCGCATCGCGCCGCTCGTCCTATAACCGTAAGGTGATTTGTGCCTACGAGGCGAGCCTTGTACTTCACCTAGTTATTTCGGCGCTCATCTTGTTCGCGTCGTCTGGCTCATATCTGGTGGCGCCGCTTGACGTTTGCGCCAGGGCAATGGGCAGAGCGTTGTGGCTCAATGCCGTGATCTTTGCCTACGGCGTGGTGCTTATGGTGCACTATCGTCGCCCCGTCATGCTGGCCGAACTGTTGCTCGTTGCCGCCGTGACGCCGCCGGTGGTTTTTGCCATGGGCTCGGCGTGGACCGTTGTCCTTATCGCAGAGGGAGCGTTTTTCCTGTTCCGCTCCATTGCGGCGCTCTTGATGGATGTCCGCAACCGCCAGGAGGATATCACCGCGTTCTCGACGATCGAGACCATCAACGTGATTCCCGTGGGCATCCTGTATCTGGACCCGAGGGGCCGTCCGCTGCTCATGAACCGCTGTATGCGAAAAAACCTGGTGGAGCTTCATATGCCCACCGATCTAGGCGATATGAGCGGTACATGGAACGACCTGCGCAAACTCAGCATGCAAATGCCCGAAAGCAGCCAGAACCGCGTGCGCATTAATCTGGACCGCTTTGGTGAGGCGCGCGTTGTGGTCGAGGTTTCTCCCGCCGAGATTCGCTTGTTCGTGCACGATGACGTTATGGTTTCGGGCCGCCTCTTCGAGCGCATTATCGGCCTGGATGTAACAGAGTATGCGCATGCTCATGATCGCCTGGCGCAAGCCAACCACCTGCTTGAGCTTGCGGGCCAAGAGCTCCAAGCCCAGATCGAAGAAGTCAAAAAAGTTGCTGACAATGCGGCCTATCTGCGTATGCGCGCTCGCGTGCACGACGTGATCGGGCAGCGCCTGTCCATCCTCCATCGTTATCTGGAGGAGGGGCGCCTGGATGACGAGTCACTCGAGCAGATCGACCCGCTGCTGCGCTCAATCGCTGCCGATCTGCGCAGCGGGGGCGACACCGAACCGGCAGAGCAACTGGGAGATATCGTCCATGCCTTTGGCCTGGTGAGTGTGCAGATCGATGTTGAGGGTGCGCTTCCTGAGGACGCGCGTGTCGCCGCCGCATTTTTGCAGATTATCCGCGAGGCCTCGACCAATGCCACCAAGCATGCGCAGGCGCATCGGGTCCGCGTGCGTCTGTGGCAGGAGACGTCGGAAGACGGCGCTGTTGCGCGGATGACCGTTTCTAACGACGGCGCGCCTGCACCCGTATCGTATCGCGAGGGAACGGGTATCCCTGGTATGAGGCATGTCGCACAGAATCTGGGCGGCAGCCTGGAAGTCCACACCGCCCCGCCCTTCACGCTTACGGTGTCCATCCCGCTCGCCTCCAACGCCACGGTCCAAAGGAGAAGTTCATGATCCGCGTCCTTATAGTCGAAGACCAGGCCATCCTGCGCGAGAGCCTGGCGCGCTCCGTTGGCGACCAGCCCGATATGACCGTTGTTTCCGCCATTGCCGATGCTTCCGAGGCCTTGGGTGTCGCGCTCAAGGAGCGCCCGGACATGATACTGATGGACGTATGTACCGAGCATGATTCCAACGGCATCGTGGCGGCGGCGCGCATCAAAGAACAACTGCCCGAGTGCCGCGTCATTATCATGACGGGTATGCCCGAAATCACCTTTGTGGACCAGGCGCGCGAGGCGGGCGTCGACAGCTTTGTGTACAAGAACGTCGGTATCGACGAGCTATTCGCCGTGATGCGCTCCACGCTGGCGGGTTACTGCACGTTTCCCAAGCCGCCCGAGAGCATCTTCTCGGGCACGGCGGCCCTCGACGATGTCGAGCTGTCGATCTTGCGCCTTGCCTGCGAGGGTAAAAGCCGCCGCGAGATCGCGGCCGAGCTGTTTATGAGCGAGGGCACCATCAAACGCCGCATCTCGGAGATTCTCAATAAGACCGGCTACGACAACATCATGCGCTTGGCCGTGCGCGCAGTAACGGAGGGCAGCATCGTTCCCAACATGGAGCGCTAGCGCTCGTTACGCATCGGCATAAAGCGGCGGGGCCGCAGGATCAACTCCTGCGGCCCCGCCTGGCAAGTGCGCGGATGTGTCCGCCAATCCGTGGCCGTCGATGTCTGCCGCTACGCGATGGTTGCGCTGTAGGAGGCGACGTCCTCGTAGGAATCGGTCAGGTAGGCGTCGATGCCGATGGTCGTATTGACCAGGTCGTCAAGGCTGTCAAGCTCGCCGCTCGAGAACGTGAATTCCTCGGTGGCGCTGGTGCCGGGCATCAGGTTAGCCGAGAACCAGGGTTCCTTCATAGTGCCGTTGACGTTGGTCTTGCCGGAAGGAGCGTAGAAGGTCAGGTCCTTGTCGCTCTTGTTGGTGATGTTGACGACAAAGCCGATGTCGCCCCAGTCGTCTTTGAACTTCTCGGTGATGGTGATGGTGCACAGGTCGTCATCGGCGACGGTGACGGCGGGGGAGATTTCGACGCTCTGGACATCTTCGTCTTCGACGGCCTCATCGATCTCCTCTTCCTTCTCGGCCGCCTCGCGATCCTTCTTCACCGTACCGGACAGATCCTTGTCGGACTTCGTAAAGATAAGCTTGTCGCCTTCCACCTCCAGGACGAGCTTGTCGTCCTTGAGCTTCAGGTCGTGCGACTCATCTTCGGCGGTAATCGTTACGGTGGTGGCGTCCTTGGCCTCCCATTTCAGGTCGGCGACCTCAAGGAACATGTCGAGGACGCCCGTGCCGTCTTCGTCGAGGATCAGGATACAGTTGAGGCCCCACTCCTTGAGCATATCCATGTACTCATCGGTGAGCTCTTCGCCGTCCAAGGTTCCACCCGAGAGTTCCCAGCTGCCGACGAAGTTGGCCTTGGGGTCTTTGCCGCCGCCGCTGCAGCCCGTCAGGGCAAAGGCGAGCGCCAGGACGCATGTCAGAAATGCGAGTACGGACTTTTTGAACGTTGTCTTCATGGTGTCCTCCTTCGTGTGTGAAAACCCATAGAAGCAAATGCGGGGGTGGCGGATCCCCCGCCAATTACCAGATGGAGGGGCTAGGGCCTGGGCGTTCCGCAGTTGCTGCAGAACTTGCCGCCGTTTTCGCTACCGCAGTTGGGGCAGAACCACTTGGCCGGTGCCGGGGCGGGCGCGGGACTGCCGCACTCGGAGCAGAACTTGCCGGTGTTGGTGGCGCCGCAGCTGCAGGTCCACGTGCCGGCCGCGGGTGCGGCGGCGGGGGCCGGTGCGGGGGCGGGCGCCGGAGCCGGCTGCGGGGCGGCCTGCTGCTGTGCCTGGCCGGCGGCGAACAGCTGGCTGGCGTTCATGCCGCCCATGCCGCCTGCCATGCCCATGCCCATAAAGCCGGCCATTGCGCCGTTGGGGTTAGCGGCTGCCGCGCGCATCGCGTCGCTCTGGGCGCTGGCAATGTTGGCTGCCGCCATGGTGGGATCGCGCATGACCGCGGCTTTCTGCAGGTCCTTGATCATCTGCTCGTCCTCTTGCGAGGCGGCGATGGAGTTAACGCCAAAGCTCACGATCTCGACGCCGCGCAGGTCACGCCAGTCGGCAGAGAGGACCTCGTTGAGCGCGCGGGCGAGCTCGGTGGTGTGGCCGGGGATGGCGCTGTAGCGGATGCCCATCTCCGAGATCTTGGCAAAGGCGGGCTGCAGGGCGGTGAGCAGCTCGGACTTAAGCTGGCTGTCGATCTTGTCGCGCGTGTAGCTATCGGTCACGTTGCCGCATACGTTGGTGTAGAACAGCAGCGGGTTGGTGATGCGGTACGAATACTCGCCGTTGCAGCGCACGGAGATGTCGACGTCCAGGCCAATGTTGTTATCGACCACGCGGAAGGGCACGGGCGAGGCGGTGCCGTACTTGTTGCCGATGATCTCCTTGGTGTTGATGAAGTAGACGCGCTGGTCCTTGCCCGCGTCGCCGCCAAAGGTAAAGCGGCTGCCGATATTGGCGAAGGTCTCCTTGATGGAATCGCCCAGGTTGCCGCTAAAGACGCTCGGCTCGCTTCCGGTATCGAAGACGAACTCACCGGGCTCCAGCGCGACTTCGATGATTTTGCCGTTTTGCACCACGAGCATGCCCTGGCCGTCGTTGACGGCGATGACCGAGCCGTTGGAGATGACGTTGTCCTCGCCGCGCGTGTTGGAGCTGCGGCCACCGGTGCGTTTGCTGCCCTTGCAGGCCAAGACGTCAGCAGGCATCGATTCGCAGTAGATAAATTCCTTCCACTGGTCGGCCATGACGCCGCCGGCAGCTCCCAATCCAGCTTTCAAGAGTCCCATGGTGATCTTCCTTTCTCGTCAAAGGCCGGGTGGTATTGGTTGGATCGCTTAGTCGTCCTTGTCGTCTTTCATGACAACGGTGGTCTCGGTGTGGCTGAAGGTGTCGTGCTTCTCGGTCAGGTCGAGCTCGCCACAATACTCATCGGCATGGGTTGCTTCGTTGGCCGTCTTGAGCTGGCCTACCAGTAGCACGTCTCCGATAATCACGATGATCAGCGGCGCGATGACGTTGATGAGGATGCCCTCGATATCAAAGGTGAGGTAATCCGGATCGAAGGCGTATTCCCCCATAAAGAGAATCTGGGAGAGGATAAATCCGATCACGAAAAACAGCACCGAGGCGATGGCGAGCTTGGGCTTGGAGCAGGGGAGCTCGCCGACCAAACGGCCGGTCTGGCCGTTCATGGCAAACAGATAACTTTTGCCGTTCCACGAGGTGGAAAGCATCCACACGGGGAACAGGGCGTAGTCGCTGTCTTCCCAGGTGTAGTCGAGCTGCTTGCTTTCGACCGTGGCGTCGTCATACTCGTCGACGACGGTCTCGCGCAGGGCCGAGATCGTGCTTTCTTCCATACGGCGCTCGGCGCGCGCCTTGCAGGTCTCGCAGTCCTCGTCGTAACGGTTGGCGATGTAGCCGGGCATATATGCGACCGAGAACGGACGCAGTGCGTCGTAGTCAAACGGCTCGATGGCGTCCATGTGGCCGTCGGGCATCTTGGACGATCCGTCGACGGGCACGCGCTTAAACGAGATATTGCCCTTGCGATAGGCATCGTAGTGGTCGGTGGTCGTGACGGTGCGGTCGGATTCCTCGGTCACGGTCTCGTTGGTCGCGTCAAAGTGCACTTCGCCGTCAACGCGGGCGCCGTAGAGCCAAAACGGTACGTAGACACCTTGGACCTCGTCGATGTGGTTGCCGGTGACAAAGCTCTTGGGCAGCAAGATCTTGCCCTTGTAGTGTTCCTTGAGTGCGGCCGTGACGTCGTCGCGCCCGAGCTTAAACGGAATCACCAGGTCGGGTGAGAAGTCGCCCGAGAGCTGGCCGGGCGCCACGGCGGAGTTGCCGCAGTACGGGCAGGTGGTGACGGCGACGGTGCCGTCGGACACGAGCTCGGCGCCGCACGACGAGCAGATGTAGCCGGCGTTTTGGGCGAGCTCCTGCACCGCGTCGTCGGCGACGGGCTTTGGCGTTGCGGCTGCGGCATCGGCTTTGGCGTCTGCCTTGTCCTGGCGCTCGCGATAGAGGGCCTCGACTTCTTCGACTTCAAAGCGCGAGTCACAGTAGTCGCAGACGAGCTTTTGCTCGGCGCTTGCAAAATGCAAGGGGCCACCGCAGGCAGGGCACTGATAGTTAACGCTCTCGAAGGCCATGATCGGTCCTTTCGCTGCCGGGGGCTATGCGCCGATGGCGCCGCCGCAGTATTCGCAGCGCCCACTGGCATCGGGAATGGTGGTGGCTCCGCAGAAGGGGCAGGTCACCGCGGTCTTGGGGGCCTTGGCGGCCACGACGCTGTCGCGTGTCTTCTGACGCAGCTGCACCAGCGCATCGCGGACTTCGGTTGCCTGGCGCTTGGCCTCGCGATATTCGATGGAGCCGCGCTGATCGATGGTGGAGTCGTTCACGCGCAGGTTGATCTCGGTGAAGTACGGCGTGTTGACGTGGATGGTCAGATTAAAGTCGTAATCTAGGTCGTAGCGCGGCGGGTTGTAGCTCTCGCGCTCGCCGTCCTTGGTCTCGCGATAGATCTCGGTGCGATGCTCGTCGATATCCATATCGCAGCCGAGTACCTGCGAGAACTCGATGATGTCGGGATTGGCGTCGCGCCAGCGGCTCTGCGAAGTGATGATCAGCAGGCCCGCGTCCTCATCGAGCATAATATTGGTGCGCCCGGCAGAAAGCGTGCGCGTGGGGTTGAACGAAGACAGGCGCTCGGCGTTGGCCTCGCGGTAGGCGAGTTGCTCACGGATATCGTCCGCGGTGCTGGAGCGATAGCCGTGAAAGTAGGGGGAGAGCTTGCCGGCGCACTCTTTGCACAGGTAGCCTTCATTGATTTTTGTCTTACCTAGAAGTCCCAGCTCGGTACCGCAAATCGCGCACTCTTTCTTCTCGAACATCTTGTCAAAGAAGCCCATGGCTGCCTCCCATCAACTGGTAGCGTGTGTCGCTTTTGATGATGGGGGAGTGCGCGATCCTTCGCGATACCCAGACGGCTCAAGGAGTCTCCACAACTGGGACACATGGCCCATTTTTGACTAGTCATTGGGGACGTTCTTAAACGACTAATCGCGGGGGACACTCTTCGGCCACTCATTGGGGACGTACTTAAATGAGTGGTAGTTGGAGACACTCCTTGCCGAGCTAGAGGCCGCGCGTGTCCCTTCTGGTCCATGAGGCTCAAAACCGCGGTTTGACGTGAACGGCTGGGGTCAAATTTGCAGCATTTCAAGCCTGGCTTCGATATTGAGACTGGTTCTTTATTAAAATAGATTTCCAGACAATTGAGCGGCTGGGGGTTAACCATGAGGGGCATGGGAGACACAACCGCATATTTGCGTCGGGGCATTCGGGAGATTATATGCCTGGCGCTGTTCTTCTTCACGTTTTTGGCGTGCGAGTATCTTTTTGATGTGCGCATGGCCGAGTTCGTGTCTCCGAACGAGGTCGTTATTTATGAGAGCCTTGTTATCGGCGCGAGCGTGATTGGCTTTTTTGTGCGTCCTATTCTGTACTATCGCCGTCCCCATGCCATTGACGCGACGAGCGACATCACGGGCGTTTTGCTGGTGGCGGCATTGCTGCTGTTGATTATGGCGGTTCAGGTTGAGGTGGTAATCGCCGGCGGTTTGGTAGCGTGCTGCGCGCTGGGCTACTGCGGATCGACTGCCCACGCAAACTTTGCGCGGCGCTTTGCGCGGACGCCCTGCTTGGCGCGCGCCGCCGCACTTTCCTACGCCATGGGCGTTCTGGTGCAGGTTCTCAACCACATGGTGATGCCTGTCGGCATTCCTCAGCAGGCTGTTCTGGTCGTCTGTGCGATCGCGCAGGTGGCGTTGCTCCACGGCGCCCGACGCGCCAAGCTGCGCGACGAGTCCGATCCCAGCTTTGAACCCAGTGTTGCCGGGCTTTCGGTAGATGCTTTGGAATATGGTGCCAAGTGGCAAAACGATCCCGAGGCAAAGGCGGCATTCCGCTGCGCCGTGGTCCGCCTGACCATAGCGACAGCGTATCTTTCCGGCGTATTCGCCGCTCTCAACGCGGGCCTCACAACCCTGCATGCTGTCGGAGCCGTCGATTTGGGCGATTGGCCGCGCCTGCTGCTTGTCGTGAGCTCGTTGGTCGCTGGCGCACTATTTGACCTGCACGGCCGCTCGTATATGAATATCGGCATGACATGTGCCGCCATACTGTCCACGCTTTCGTTCTTTGTGCTCATCGTCGATGGCAATGGCGGCAACGAGCTTGCTGCCACGATCATCTTTTATCTGGGCTCGGGCTTTTTCGTGGTGTTCTTTACCACAAAATATGCCGCCGTCTCGCTCTATGCGCGCTGGTCATATTTTTGGCCGTGCATGGGTCGCGTCGTCAACAACGTGTGCTCGATGTTCGTGACGGCGCCGGCAGTGGCGATTATCTCGAGTCAAAATGTGCTGGCTGCGGTCGGTGCGGCGCTCGTGATGTTTGTGGGCATTGCGATTACGCTGCTGGGGCAGTTGGGGCAACGAGCCGATGATGCCGCGATGCGGGACGGACTGCCGCTTGCCACCGACGATCTTGGTGGGGATCTTGCGCCCACATGCTCCGACCCCGAGCCCGTGGAGGCAGCGGAGCTCACGTCCGATGAACGCCTTGATGCCTTCGTCGCCACCTTTGGGCTTACAGAGCGCGAGCGCGATATTCTTGAGGTCTTGGTCGTTTCGGACCAGAGCGTTCAGGACATCGCCACAACGCTCTTTCTTTCGCGCTCCACGCTCTATCGCCACATTTCCTCGATCAACAAAAAGGCCGGTACCGCCTCGCGCGTGGCCCTCATCAACTTCTTCTGGTCCTGGACACCCAAGGACTAGCTAATCTCCCAATAAGTTGCGGTGGAATAGTCCCTAAATTAAAGTCACGGGGCTTTAAACAGGAACTATTTCACCGCAACTGCTGGGGGGATAGACTGCGGCGGCGGCAGAGGCAACGGCAGCGGCGTTGGCAGCTGTGGTAGTGGCAACGGCAGCTGGCAGGGTGTTTTCCGTCTACTTGCTACAGCAGCTCGCCGTGGCGGGCAATGTAGCGGCGCTTTGCCAGCTGGGTGAGCGCGATATAGGCGGTAACGATGCCAATGAGCAGCCCAAAAAAGCTCGTGGGCAGCGGCATGAGGCCGAGCGCATCGGCGATGGGGCTTGCCGGCAGCCAGGTGACGAGCGCCAGGCCCAGCACGGTAAGAACGCACAATGCGGGCGCGGCGTGGTCGCGCGGGCTCGGCAGATTCGGGGAGCGCAACATGTGGACCACGAGTGTCTGCGACCACATGGACTCGACAAACCAGCCGCTCTGGAAGAGCGCAGCAAAGGTCGCCATACCCGCGACGTCGCCCGCGGCGGCAAGCTCGGACCAGCTTGCGTCCACGGCGGCGGGGCACACGACAAAGAAGAGCGCGGCGAAGGTCACGATGTCAAACAGCGAGCTCACGGGGCCCAGCTCGAGCATAAAGCCCTTGATGGACGCGGCGTCCCAGGCACGCGGGCGGGCAGTCCAGGCGTCATCGACGGTGTCCCACGGCAGTGCGATGCACACGATCTCGTAGACCAGCGACAGCAGTACCAGCTGCAGGGCGCTCATGGGCAAAAACGGCAAGAACAGGCTCGCGACGGTCACGGACAGCACATTGCCAAAGTTGGAGCTCACCGTGGTCTTGAGGTACTTGAGCAGGTTGCCGTAAGTGCGGCGGCCTTCGATGATGCCGCGCTCGAGCACGCCCAGGTCCTTCTGAAGCAAGATGATATCGGCGGATTCCTTGGCAATATCGACGGCCGAATCGACCGAGATGCCGCAATCGCTCGCACGCGTGGCGGCGGCGTCGTTGATGCCGTCGCCCATAAAGCCCACGGTGTGGCCGAGCATCTCGCGCATGACACGTACCAGGCGCGCCTTCTGCAGCGGCGAGAGCTTGGCGAAGAGGTGGGTTTTCTCGGCGCGCTTGGCAAGTTCGGCGTCATCGAGCGCATCGATCTCGGAGCCGAGCAAGACGTTGCTCGCATCGATACCAATCTGCTCGCAGACGGTGGCGGCGACGCGGTCGTTGTCGCCGGTTAGGACCTTGACCGCCACGCCCTTGGCCTCGAGGGTGGCGACGGCGCCCGCGGCACTTGCTTTGGGCGGATCGAGGAAGGCCAAAAAGCCCATCAGCACCATGTCGCACTCGTCGGCGATGCCAAACTCGCCCACGCAGCGCGGATTGGTCTTCTGCGCCACGGCAATTACGCGTAGGCCCTCGGCGTTAAGTCCGGCGATCTGCTTGCGAATCTGGGCGAGCTTCTCGTCGGTGAGCGGCTGAGCGATGCCATCGATCTCGACAAAGGAGCAGATCTCGAGCATTTCCTCGGCAGCGCCCTTGGTAACCATCTGGGTTTTGCCTTGGGCGTCGGCGACAACTACGCTCAGGCGACGGCGCGAGAAATCGAAGGGAACCTCGTCGACCTTGGTGTAGCGGTCGCGCAGGCTCTGGCCCAGCATGGAATCGGGTGCGACGGTCGAGGGCGTCACATCGGCACGGTCGATTACGGCCAGGTCGATAAGATTTTTGAGGCCGGTCTGGAAGAAGCTGTTCAAAAACGCATGGCGCAGCACGCGCGCGTCCTCGTTGCCATCGGTGTTGAGGTAGCGCTCGAGCACGATGCGGTCTTCGGTGAGGGTGCCGGTCTTGTCGCAGCACAGGACGTCCATCGCTCCGAGGTTTTGAATCGCCGGCAGCTCCTTGACGATAACCTGGCGACGGGCGAGGTCCTTGGCGCCCTGCGACAGGCTCGTGGTCACGATGACGGGAAGCATCTGCGGCGTGATGCCCACGGCCACGCTCGTGGCGAACAGCAGCGCGTCGATGACGTTGCCCTTGGTGGCGGCGTTGATGGCAAAGACGGCCGGCGCCATAACGAGCATCAGGCGCACCAGCAGCATGGAGACGCTCGAGACGCCGCGGTCAAACGCGCTTTTTTCGCCGCGCCCGTTGAGCATCTTGGCGATGCCGCCCAGGTAGGTGTCCGAGCCGGTGGCAACGACAAGCGCCATGGCGGCGCCGTTTTGCACGGAGGTGCCGGTAAAGACGATGTTCTTGCAGGCAGAGAGTGGCAGTGCGGAGCCGTCGGCGCCCTCGACGACGGTGACGGCGGTGGTCTTCTCGACGGCCTCGCTCTCGCCGGTGAGTGCGGACTCGATCACAAACAGGTCGCGCGCGGTGATGATGCGGGCATCTGCCGGCACCATATCGCCGGCAGAGAGACGGATTACATCGCCGGGGACGAGCTCGTCGAAGGGGATCTCGATGCGCTCGCCGTCGCGCAGGGCGGTGCAAGTGTTGGAGACCAGGTCCTTGAGGGCCTCTGCCGCATTGCCGCTGCGGGCTTCCTGGATAAACTTCATGCCGCCCGATACCAGCAGCATGGTGCCGATGACGATGACCGTGGAGGGGTCGCGCTGCGGTTCGGGCACGGCGAGCACGTCGATGTAGAGCGAGACCAGTGCGAGCGCGGCGAGGATGCCGGCGAAGGGATCGATGAACGCGTCGGCGATGCGGCGGGCGAGCGTTTTGGTCGTTGCCTCGATGGTGTTGGGGCCGACGGCGTTCAGGCGCTCAGTTGCCTGCTCGACGGTGAGGCCGTTTGCCGTGGCGTCAAGCAGTACGAGGGCGTCCTCGGCACTATGGGTGGCGGCGAATATGGTGTTCTTGGACAGGCCGGTATGAGCGGCAGGGCGCGCCGTGCGGCGGCGCTTGGAGATGGCTTCGAGTACCGTGACGGTTTTGAGCATCAGCATAGGGTCCTCCTTGTTGAGGGGAGTTAGCGTACGTGTCGTATTTGCTTCAAAAAACCTAGATGTCGCTCACGTCAAGCTCTTGAGCCCACAAAGGGTGCAGCGCGCCTTTGCGGTGGTTTTGGCGATCTGCCGGTGGCGTTTATGCGTGTGCGGAGTCCTCGCGGCGTGCCGAGGGCGACATGCAGGTTTTTCGACTAGGACTGCCTTCCATGGCACACCTCCTAAAGGCTGAGCGCAGCGCACTTTGGGTATCTCGTACCCCTTTTTAATCCGCCCGTATTCTTGATGAGGGGGTTTGACATGTCAACCCCATTGTTCGGAAAACCATTCCCCCTGACAAAGCCTTTACAGAATGCCGTGGCCCCAAAGCGCGCCCGCATCGACGCTTCGCCTGCGCTAAACTGGAAGGCACGTACGCGATTACGAGAGGAGCCCGCATGGAGGCTTACAAGCAAGAGTTCATCAAGTTTATGGTCGAGTCCGACGTCCTTAAGTTCGGCAGCTTTACGCTCAAGAGCGGCCGTCAGTCCCCGTTCTTTATGAACGCCGGCGCTTACGTGACGGGCTATCAGCTCAAGAAGCTGGGCGAGTATTACGCCCAGGCCATCCACGATAACTTTGGCGACGACTTTGATGTGCTGTTTGGACCGGCCTACAAGGGTATTCCGCTGGCCGTCGTGACCGCCATTGCCTACCACGAGCTGTACGGCAAGGAGGTCAAGTACTGCTGCGACCGCAAGGAGGCCAAGGACCACGGTGCCGATAAGGGCAACCTGCTGGGTTATGAGCCCAAGGACGGCGACCGTGTGGTCATGGTCGAGGACGTTACCACCAGCGGCAAGTCCATCGACGAGACCTATCCCAAGGTCAAGGCTGCTGCCGATGTCGAGATCAAGGGCCTGATCGTGTCCCTCAACCGCATGGAGGTCGGCAAGGGCGGTGTGACCACCGCGCAGAAGGAGATCGAGGCCAAGTACGGTTTCCCCGTCGCGAGCATCGTCTCCATGGCCGAGGTCGTCGAGACCCTCTACAACCACGAGATCGACGGCAAGGTTGTCATCGACGACGAGCTCAAGACCGCCATCGACGCCTACTACGAGCAGTACGGAGCTCGGGAGTAGGTAGTTACGCGGGTTTACCAACCCGCGTAACGGCTCGACGCTGCGCGGGCCGCATTTGGACAATCTGACGTTCAACTTCAAGGGCGCGACCAGAAGGTCAGCGCCCTTTCGTTTCACGTCACCTTGTCTCAAATGCGACCCGCTCGCTGTCCGTTCTCTACCTGCGGCGTCGTCTTGCTCCGAATGCGGCTCGCTCGCTGTCGTTGCCGAAACATCGGCGTTGCCGGAGTAGTCATTGGGGACGTTCTTAAATGACTAGTCAGAAATGAGCGTGGATAATCTCTCGGTTTTGGCCTGTGTGCGGGCTCAAAGTGGGAGATTATCCGCGCTCGCTTTAATTTGCTTGGGCTGCGGTGCCTATCTAATCGGCTCGGCGTCTTCCCTGAGAATCGAAAGATACTCTTCATACCCGTACTGCCGGTATCTCTGTCTTGACTCGTCGAGCGGACGGAGGATACCCAATTCTTCAAATGATTTGACGAGCGAGCTCGCGGTACTCCTGCCGATATCGAGTTGGGCAGCGATGAATGCGGTGTCGACGATGGGGTGCTCTTCAAGAATGCCCAACAGCCTTTGCCCGTTTGCAGCGGTCCTTCCGAGATTTTCGGTAATGGTTGCTGTGGAACGGTTATGGAGGTCAACAAGGTTTTTTAAAGACCCTACCGAGTCCTTCGCACTCTCGAGAAGACTGTTGCAGAAAAACTCTATCCATTCCTCGTAAGTGCCTCTCTCCCTTACGGATGTGAGTTGCCGGTAGTACTCGCTTCGATTTTTCTTGAACTGGAACGATGGATAGAACAAGCAAGAATGAAGAACGCCATCATTGATGAGCATAAGTGTAATGAGAAGCCTGCTCAGGCGACCGTTTCCGTCTAGGAATGGATGGGCAGTTTCAAATTGGTAATGGACGAGCGCCGCCCGCACAATCGGATCCATTTCGACTTGAGGCTCATTGATAAAGCGTTCGAGGTCCTGGAGCGTGTTACTCAAATCTTCAATGTTTGGAGGGACAAACGATGCGGTTGCAATGGTGCAGCCTGAGGGGCCAATCCAGTTTTGTGAGGAGCGCAGCTCGCCTGGATTCTTCTCCGTTCCGCGCACTCCGTCCAGCAGGACCGCATGAACTTGCCTAAGAAGTCTCGTGCACAAGGGCATCTTTTTGAGCAGTTCTACGCCGCGGTCGACAGCGCGGACGTAATTCACGACGTCTGCGACATCTTTATGATGGAGTTGTGTTTGCGATGGACTAAGTAGGTCGTCAAACGTGCACTGGGTTCCTTCAATTTGCGAAGAAAGGAGTGCTTCTTTGCGCACGTACATTGTCAGATACATGTCGGCGTTGGGAACAAAGTAGAGCATGCCTTCAAGCTCTCCAAGCTTTCGTGAGCATGCGGAAAGCGTGCGATAGGTTTCCTCGGTGAGGTTTAGCTGCCTCAATGATTGCAAGGGCGTTGGAAAAAACGAATAGTAAGCCAATTTCCCCGATAGATTATTGCGGAGCGTTCCCTGGCCGTTCTCCTCGATTTGCATCGCGCCCTCCATATCTTTAGTGCCGGAAACTCGTTATTAGGCTAATCATATCAATTCTAATAACGAGTTTAAGGATTAAATAGTTATTAGAATTGATGTAAACAATCTAATGATGAGAAGTCGTTATTACTTGACCATGGAGCTCGGCTTGGTACAGGGGGGGGTTGTCCAAAATGAGAGCGGATAATCTCCCGTTTTTGGCTCGGTGACGGCCTCAAAGTGGGAGATTATCCACGTTCGCTAGTTAAGCGTCCAAAAATCCACACTCGCCAAACGTGCCAAAAAGGACAGGTTTATTTTGGCACGTTTCGGTCGGTGTCAGGAAGTGTTAGGGACAAGGCGGCGGCAGGACTCGAGAGCGAAAAGAAGTATCGGGTTTGGTGCGCCCGCTTCTGCCCGTCCCGTGCGCAGGCGATACTCGGCTTATCGACCTGCGATGCAAAGGAGATGCTCGTCCCACGAGCACTACCGGGAAGGGCTCGCGATTCGAGTCCCCACCTTAGCATTTGAACCATTTGGCACTATAATTACCGTAGGCATGCGCACAACGTTGCGCTTAATCAAGAGGAGAAAACGTATGGGTCTGTTTGACATGTTCAAGAAGAAGGCTGAGCCCGCGGCTGCCGCTGCTCCGGCCTCCATCTCTGCTTCTGCTGGCGCCGACGTGCTGTGCTCGCCCGTCAAGGGCAAGGTCATCAAGATGGCCGACGTGCCCGATCCCGTCTTTGGTGGCGAGGTTCTGGGCAAGGGCTGTGCCGTGTGGCCCGAGGACGATCTGGTCTACGCTCCCTGCGACGGTAAGGTGACCGTCACCATGGGTCACGCCGTGGGTCTGCAGTCCGATAGCGGCATCGAGGTTCTGGTGCACGTTGGCGTCGATACCGTCAACATGAACGGCGACGGCTTCGAGGGCTTCGTCAAGGCCGACGACGTCGTGAAGGCCGGCCAGCCCATCCTCAAGATCGACCGCGCCAAGATTGCTGCCGCCGGTTACAAGGACTGCGTCGTGGTGGCCGTGTCCAACACCGCCGAGTTTGCCGACGTCGAGCTCACCGTCGAGGCCGACTCTGCCGTCGCCGCCGGTGACGCCATCGTTAAGGTCGTCCGCAAGTAAACTGCGGCGTTCAAAGGATGTGCAAGGGTGGTCGGGTTTTCCGGCCACCTTTTTTATTGCATCGCGGGGAAGCGTTTTATTGTACGTTGGGCGGGCTTGCAAACCGTTCGGATGCTAAAACGAACCGACCACGCCTTCGCGTTGCCGAGGGTGTTCATAAGTGGATAGTATGGGCTTACTTATTACAACGTGTGCCGCGTCCGGGAAGCGCGGTGCCGCTCATTGGGAGGAACAACATGAAAAAGAAGCTGCTGCTTGCGCCCCTCATGGCCGTCTTGGTTGCATGCGTGGTCGTGCTTTCCGGCTGTGGAGGTCCTTCGGTTGAGGAGCTCATCACCGAGGATCTTACGACGCAGTTTGACGAGGTCAAGAACGGTGGCGACGACTTCCTCTCTGGTCTGGAGGAGGCTTCGGGCGACGAGTTCGAGCAGCTGGGTATCGATCCCAAGGAGTATGCCAAGACCTATCTCGAGGGCTTTGACTACAAGATCGGCGACGTGACGGTCGACGAGGACAAGGGCGTCGCGACCGCCGAGGTCTCTATCACCTGCAAGTCTATGAACAAGATCGTCGAGGACTTCTCCACCCAGTATCAGGAGAAGGTCGCTGCGCTTGACACGGTTCCTTCCGATGACGAGCTGTACAAGATGGCCGGTCAGGTTATGGTCGATGTGACCAAGGCCACCGAGCCCAGGAAGACCACGGTTATCTTCAAGTACACCTGCAACGACGACGGCGAGTGGTCTGCCGACGACTCCGTCAACTCCGAGATGATGGATGCAATGCTGAGCTAGTTCGTTGCGGCGTTTTACCAAACGCCGCAACTGCTCGACGTTGCGCGGGCACCAGAGCGACAACTTGTCATTCAAAGAGGACGGTATGACCAGAAGGTCTATGCCGTCCTCTTTTCATGCCAATTTGTTCGCTCTGGTGTCCGCTCGCTGTCCGTCCTCTACCTGCGGCGTTGCCATTGTTGGGGTAGTCGTTGGGGCGTTCTTGTCTGACTAGTCGTTTAAGAACGTCCCCAACGACTACTTTCCGCGCAACAGCATTGTCGCAGCTGCGTTAAGCAGTGTCGCTCGTTACTCGCCCAGGATTAGCGCTGCGAGCTCGCCCTGGGTGTCCACCACGTAGTCGGCGCCGGCGGCTTCCAGCTCTGCGCGGCCGCGGAAACCCCAGCTGACGCCCGCACTCTTAAGGCCGGCGTTGTGGCCGGTCAGGATATCGACATTGGAATCGCCTACGTAGAGCGTGGTCGCCGGGTCGGCGCCTAGCTCTTCCATCACATGCAGCGTGACGGGTGCTTCGGGCTTGGGCGGAAACGCATCGACACGGCCCTGCACCAGCGCAAAGCGCTCGGAACCAAAATACTTTTCGATAAGCGGAGCCGCCGAGACGTGGTCCTTGTTAGTGAGCACGGCAAGCTGAACGCCCGCGGCGCGCAAGCGGTCGAGCATCTCGATCGTGCCGGCATAGGGAGCGGTGTGGTCTTCCTTGTGCTCGCCGTAGTAAGCCCTAAACTCGGCAAGCGTCTGCTCAAACATGCGGCCGTCGCCTGCGTACTCGGCGGGCATAAAGCGCTCAACCAGCTTGAGCATGCCGTTTCCCACCTTGTAGCGGTACTCGTCAACGGCAAACGTGGGCCAGCCGTGCGCCTCGCAGGTATGGTTGCCGGCGGCCGCCAGGTCCTCGAGCGTGTTGAGAATGGTGCCGTCCAGGTCAAAGATCACATGGGAAAAAGCTGCTGCCATGGGTGCTCCTGCCGCTTGAGTTGTAAAACGCACCCCATGATACTGGGCATGCGTGCCGGGCATGTTTGGAATCTGAATATCTTTAATAGCCCTGAGCCTTTGTCGTTAGCAAATTCTCGGCAGCTGCTCTCCTACGAGCATGTCGAGGATGCGGGTCGAGCCCCAGCCGGTGCGCACGCGCACGGCGGGATGGGCGCCCTCGGCAAGTGGCAGCACGCGGCCGATGATGGCGGCATTCTCGCCGTAGCGGGCGGCGCGCATGGCGCTCAGCGCGGCATCGGCTTGCTCGGCCGGCACGACGGCAACCATCTTGCCCTCGTTTGCCACCTGCAGCACATCGTAGCCGAGCATCTCGCAGGCGGCCTGCACGTCGGGACGCACGGGCACGGCATCCTCGTCGATCTCCATGGCAACGCCGCTGGCCTGCGCAAACTCGTTGAGCGTCGAGGCCAGGCCACCGCGCGTGGGGTCGCGGAAGCAGCGTGTGTCGGGTGCTGCGGAAAGCACATCGGCAATCAGGTGGTTGAGCGGCGCGGCATCGCTTTCGATGGTGCTCGAAAACGCCAGACCCTCGCGTTGGCTCATGATAGCGATGCCGTGGTCGCCCAGTGTACCCGAGACCAGGATGACATCGCCGGGCTGGCAGTTTGCGCCGCTGAGCGCCACGCCCGCAGGCACCTCGCCCACGCCGGCGGTATTGATATAGACGCCGTCGGCCCCGCCGCGCTCGACCACCTTGGTGTCGCCCGTGATTATGGACACGCCCGCCTCGTGCGCCGTCTCGGCCATCGTCTGCACAATCTGGCGGAGCCTATCCATGGGATAGCCCTCTTCGAGGATAAAGCCGCACGACAGGTAGCGCACGTTGGCGCCCGAGGTCGCGACGTCGTTGACGGTTCCGCACACGGCGAGGCGGCCGATGTTGCCACCGGGGAAGAACTGCGGCGAGACTACAAAGCTGTCGGTCGACATGGCGATGCGCCCGCTCGCGGGCAGCGCGGCGACGCCGGCATCGTTGCCTTCGAGCAGCTCGGGCGACCCAAAGGCATCCAAAAAGACCTCATCGATGATGCGTTTCATCATCTGGCCGCCGGAGCCGTGGCCCAGCAGGACGGTGCTATCGGTAACGCTATGGGACATATCGAAAACTCCAATCGTGGGTGGTGCCGGTGTGCGGGTGTGCCCGGGCTAGTCGCGGTAGCGGTAGTACGCCGCGCAGCTGCCCTCGGAGCTCACCATGCACGGGCCGACGGGGTGCTCGGGCGTGCAGGTGCGGCCAAAGAGCGGGCAGCTGCTCGGCGCAATGGCCCCGCGCAGCACGTCGCCGCAGCGGCACCCGCGCGGCTCGACCGTCGCCTCAACGGGCACGTCAAAGCGAGCGCGGGCATCAAAGCGCGAGAACTCGGGGCGGATGGAAAGGCCCGAGTTGGCAATCAGCCCCAGCCCGCGCCATGTGGTATCGCACGGCTCAAACACCTGCTCGACCAGCTGGCGCGCCACGGGATTGCCGTCTGCGTTGACGCCACGGCGGTAGGCGTTGTCAATCGCGGGCTGCCCCTCAACAACCATCTGGACCAGCATGCAGATACCCTGCAAGATGTCGACCGGCTCAAATCCCGTTACCACGCCTGGAGTCTTAAACTCGTCGACCAAAAAGCCAAAGGGGGCCAAGCCCGTGATGGTGGCGACGTGGCCCGGCAGGATAAAGCCGTCGATGGTGGTCTCGGGGTCGTTGGCGATGGCGCGCAACGCCGGCGGCGTGGCCTTGTGGGCGCAATAGACCGAGAAGTTCAAAAGCCCGCGCGCCTCGGCCTCCAAGATGGCGGCGGCGATGGTGGGCGTCGTAGTCTCAAAGCCCACGCCCATAAAAATGACCGGGCGATCAGGGTTTTGCTCGGCAATGTCGAGCGCGTCGAGCGGGGAATAGACGATACGGATATCGCGCCCCGCCGCCTTTTGCGCAGCGAGCGAGGTGGATGATCCGGGCACGCGCATCATGTCGCCAAAGGTGGTGATGATGGCGCCGTCTATGTTGGCGAGCGCGATTGCGTGGTCGATGTCGCGGTTGGCGGTGACGCAGACGGGGCAGCCCGGGCCGCTCAGCAGCTTGAGCCCGGCCGGCATAATGGAGCGAAAGCCATAGCGCCCGATGCTCACGGTATGCGTGCCGCAGACTTCCATAAGGTTGATGGTGCGGTCGCCGACAAGCTCATGAATGCGCTCGATGAGCTCGCGAGCCAGCTTGGGATCGCGGAATGCCGAGAAATCGATACCGGAGCGCGCCGGCTGCTCGGGCGCCACTAGTAAGCCTCCGCCGGGTTGGTGGTCAGCTGGTCTTCTTCGACCAGCTCGGACATGGCATTAACAAGCTCGAGCGTTTCCTGTGCTTCCTGCTCGTCGACAATCTGGATGCCAAAGCCGGCGTGTACGAGAATATAGTCGCCAACCTGCGCCGTCGGCACGAGTCGCAGCGACACGGGGCGCTCGATGCCCATCATGTCGACGGTGGCCTTGAGGTCGTCGTCGCGTTTGACTACTTTACCGGGAACGGCAAGGCACATATTGTTCCCCTTTTATACGCTTTGCGCTGGACGGGCGCTCAATAATCCATCAGTTGATGGTAGCGCTCGCGGGCGCTGCGGGCAAACGCGCTACACCTGTGAGACGGCGGCTTGCGGGCTGGCCGAACAGCCTATTGTGGCGCGACCTGTGCGAGGCGAGTGCGTGCGACTGCTGCCTGACCGTAGGCGATGCAGCCGTCATTGACGGGTACGGTGTGGGGGACAAGGACAGTAAAGCCTGCGCTTTTGAGCTCGCGGGTGAGAAGCTGAAGCAGAAGTCGGTTCATGAACACGCCGCCCGAGAGCGCGACGGTGTCGATGCCCTCGTGCACGCAGATATCGCTGGCGATGCGCGCCGAGGAGCGCGCGACGGCGACATGGAAATCGAGTGCGAGCCTGTCGGCGGGCGCTCCGGCTTCAATTCCTCCCAAAAGTGCCTCAAAGAGCGCTTTCTGGTCCAGAACATAGGGGCCGTCCAGCCACGATGGGCCAGATGCGAAATAGCCGGCGTTGTCGTCGGGAAAATGGGCGATTTCGTTGTCGAGCGCG
Organism: Collinsella sp. CLA-ER-H7; assembly: GCF_040092345.1. Classification (NCBI taxonomy): domain Bacteria; kingdom Bacillati; phylum Actinomycetota; class Coriobacteriia; order Coriobacteriales; family Coriobacteriaceae; genus Collinsella; species Collinsella sp. CLA-ER-H7. The sequence goes on from NZ_JBBNLT010000003.1 coordinate 158,380, forward strand.
CGCCAGGCGGCGGCTTCGAGTTCTATGGCGGGTTCGCCCTCGTAGGTTGCCTTGTCGCAGATGCCCAGAATTGCTGCCGCGGCATCAAAGAGACGCCCCATGCTGCTGGTACGCGGGCTGTTGATGCCGCGCTCGATCATGGTGGCTGTCACACTGCGCGTTTGTTCGTCGAGGCTGTCCAAAAGCCGAGCGGCACCTGGGTGCTCGAGCAGGCCGAGCTCACTGAGCAGGGCAAAGGCGTTGCGGCGGGCGTCGCGCACGGAGGCCGCCCCGCCGGGGAGCGCCCAGGTGCGCAAATGCGCGGCGCGTTCAAAGCCGCCAAGGCTGGCAACAAGAAACTCGCCGCCCCAAATGGTCCCATCGGTGCCGGCGCCGGTGCCGTCAAAGGCGATGCCAAGGACGCGCGCGTCGGTTGTAAGCTGGCCCGCGGCGATGGCCTCGGCCATTACGCTCGCGATATGCGCATGATGGTGCTGCACCTCGACGAGCGGCAGATTGCATTTTCGCGCCTGCTCGCGCGCCCACTGGCCCGATAGATAGCTGGGGTGTACATCGCAGGCCAAGGCGGCGGGCGCCAAATCAAAGAGATCTTCCAAGCGCGTGCGCGCGGCGTTCCAGGCATCGAAGGTCCCGCCGTTTTCAACATCGCCGATATGCTGCGACACAAAACAGGGCGCCTCGCCGTTCGTCCCTTCACGTGTGAGCGCAATCGTGGCCTTTTGTTGTGGCCCGCAGGCGAGCACGCAGGACGGAGCGCCGTCGAGCGCCGGCAACGGCAGCGGCTGGGGTGCATATCCCCGAGCGCGGCGCACGGGCATAACGGCGCCGTCGACCATGCGCACCACGGAATCGTCATAGCGCGAGAGAATCGCGCGGTCGTTACCGAGCAACGCGTCGGCGATGCCGGCGGCAACGAGGTGTTCCCAGGCAAGGTCGTCGTCGGTCTCGATGGGTTCTTCGCTCAGGTTTCCGCTGGTCATGACGAGCGCGTGCATACCGCAGACTTCTGCCGCGGCAAGCAACAGATGTTGAAGCGGCGTATAGGGGAGCATGACGCCGAGCTCGGGCAGGTCGTGCGCGACAGATGGCGCGAGGGCGAGGATGTCGGGGGAACCGTCGTTGTCCTCGCTAACAGTGCGCCGGCGCAGCAGCACGATGGGGCGGATACTGCCGGCGAGCAGATCGCGTTCAGCATCGTCGATATGACACAGGCGCTCGGTATCAGCAAGACTACGTACCATGACGGCAAGTGGTTTGTTGCTGCGGCGTTTGCGACGGCGCAACTCGGCCACCGCCTGCTCGTTGGCAGCGTCACAGGCTAGATGGAATCCGCCCAGGCCCTTGATGGCGACGATGCCACCGCTGGCCAGCAGCTCAACGCAGCGCTCGATGATAGCGTCGCTGGCCTCGCGTGTGGTGCCGACGGCCGGTGTCGCGGACGAATTCCCGCACGCATTGCCGTTTACAGCCTCGCGCCACGTAATATGCGGCCCGCAATCAAAGCAGGCATCGGGCTGCGCGTGAAAACGCCGGTCGAGTGGGTCGACATACTCCGCAGCGCACTTGGGACACATGGGAAAACAATCCATCGACGTGGCCGCTCGGTCATAAGGCAGCGATCGGATGATGGTAAAGCGTGGGCCGCAGTTAGTGCAGTTGATAAAGGGGTAGTGATAGCGTCGGTCGGCGGGATCGAACAACTCGCGCAGGCAATCGTCACAGGTGGCGATATCGGGCGAGACGAGCGTCGTGTGCGCGGTCTGGTCCTGCGACGCCACAATGTGAAAGCCCTGCTCATCGGCAGCGCTCCAGCCGCCAGGCTCCAAATCCGCAATATCGACTCGCTCAACGCGAGCTGCCGCAGGCGCATGCTCAGAAAGCGCGGCAACAAAAGCATCGAGCGCATCGGCCAAAGCGTGCGCCTCGATATGCACGCCGTCGCCCGCATTGAGCACCCATCCACAAATGCCATGTGCCATGGCCTCGCGATACACAAACGGTCGCATGCCAACGCCCTGCACAATGCCCGTCACATGAATATGCACATGCCGCATGCGACACCCCTCATCAAAACCGACCAAAAAGGGACAGGTTTATTTTGGTAGGTAAAACTTCTAAACCTGCCAAAACAAACCTGTCCCTATTTGGCAGGTGCGCTGCGGGAAATCCCGCTACAGCCCCAGGCTCTGCTTGGTGGCGGCGCACGTGAGCTCGCCGTGCTTAACGCCGCGCAGGCCCAGCAGGCGGTCGGCTAGTTCGTAGACGCGCTCGCCGCGACCCTTGAGTGCCAGGATTTCCAAGCAGTTGTGGTGATCCAAATGCACGTGCATCGTCGATACGATCTCGTCGGTGTAGTCGTGCTGCACCTCGTCCAGGCGGCGCGTCAGATCGCCGGTGTGATGGTCGTAGATCATGGTGAGCGACCCGATAACGTGCTCATCGGGCGTGCGCATCTGCTCTTTGGCGATCGAGGCGCGAATCAAATCGCGCACGGCCTCGGAGCGGTTGGCCACGTCGCCGCGGCGCGCGATCTGCTCGTCAAAACGGCGCAGCAGGTCGTCGGGTGCGGTAACCGAAAAACGGACCAGCTCGGAGCCGGAGCCACTACAGTGGCAGCCCGCGTCACCGTCCGCCCCGTGCGGATGCTCGTGCTCGTACTCGCAACAGTGCTCGTGTTCGGCCACCTTACACCAGCTTCACGGAGCCGACGGAGTTGTGGTCGGCCTCGATGGCTTCCTCGTAGCCCTCGAGCGCGTCATGCGCCTCGTGGAGCGCGGCCATGGCGGCCTCGAGCTTGGCGCCGATGCGCTCCATGTCAAAATTCTCGGTCGCATGCAGCAGCTGATGGCTCCACTCGTGAGCGAGCTCGATGGTGTCGTCGACCTGCTTGACGCTCATGGCAAGCTGGCTCATGTTCATTCCAACATCATGCATGGGAAATCTCCTTTTGTATGGGGCAGTTCAGTGGTTCAGATTTTACTACGCCCGCTCTGCGCGCAGCTGCATAAGAAAACGGGTACGAGTCTGTGCGACCCGCACCCGTTCACTGGGGGCTGTTTGTGACTACCATACTATCCGTGGTTGCACTCGGTGCATTCAGAAGTCCGGCGAGCGGCGTAAAAGCGCTCATGGACGGCAGGCAGACGGCAACATGTAACAAGCGTATTACAGATGCTTCTCCAGCAGCGCCTGCAGCCTCGCCTTGGGCAGAGCGCCAACCGAGCGGTCAATCTCCTCGCCGTTCTTAAACACAATCAGCGTGGGGATGCTCATGACGCCATACTTCATGGCCAGGTCCTGGTTGTCGTCGACGTTGCATTTGGCAACGGCAAGCTTGCCCGCCAGCTCATCGGCAACCTCGTCAACGATGGGCGAGAGGGATCGACAGGGCCCGCACCACGGTGCCCAAAAATCGACCAGCACGGGCAGGCTGTCGTTAACGATGGAATCGAAGTTCTCGGGGGTAATCTGATTAATGTCAGCCATGGTGACCTCCATAATGCGACGCGGCTCGGCCGCGTAAAACTCAGTACGACCGTGCTTATACCCAGCCGCCCGCAAAGCAACCACTCGCGGGCGGCTCTTTTATATAATGGTGGGCACGCAAACGATTGGAGAGCGCATGCCCACGTCACAAAGCCAGAAAAAAGAAGCCATCGCCCAGGCGACCGAGCAGGAGCTCGCATCGCTCGCGGTCCGTGGCGTGCGTATTGCGGGCAACGCGTGCTCGCCGATCGTGCTGGTCAAAGGCGATTTGGACGAGGCCGAGCGTTCGGGTGGCGAGCTTGCCGCCGGCCCGGATGGCGCGGCGTTGCGCAAGGCGCTTGGGGCCATCGGCTACGCGCCCGAGGATTTTTGCGTGCTGGCAAGCGTCGCCGGCGTGGGTGACGGGGCGGTCGCGACAGGCGAGGGCCTACCGTGCGAGCTGTTCCGCGAGGCGCTCGAGGCCTTGGACCCCGAGGCGGTCTTGCTGCTGGACGATCGCGCGGCCGATACCATGCGCGAGACCTATGCCGACATGCTTGTGGCAATCGACGACTTCGATACCGCTATGCTCAAGCCCGGCTTGGTCGCCCATGTGCAGGGCCGCCGCGTGCTCGCGCTCGACGGCTTTGAGGCGGCACTCACTGACAAAGCCGCCAAGCAGCGCATGTGGGCATACATCAAGCAGCTGACCCCGGCAGCCGCTCCGCTGTAGCGAGGCTGGCGGCAGCCCCTACATCACGGCGCGCAGCTCAAACCGATCGCCGTTAATGCGGAACTGACAGTTGCCGTTCATGCGCTCCACGGCAAGTTTGATGCTCTTGGTGCCAAAGCCGTGGCCCGCATGCCGGGTCACGGGCATGCCGTCGACCATGCGCGGCGCGCGGTCAAACGTGTTGGAAACTAACAGCAGCAGCTGGCCGTCCTCTAATCGCAGGTCAAAGTCGACGAATCGCTTTCCCTGGGGCGCGGCGCTCGCGGCGGTGATAGCGTTTTCCAAGGCATTTGAGAGCACGCTAAACAGGTCGGCGTCACCTACGTGGATGGTTTCGGGTACGGCGGCGCGCAGGTTGGCGGTAATGCCGTTTCTATTGATATCCGAGTTAAATGACGAAAGCGCGATGTTTACGGTCTCGTTGGCGCAGAAGCGGCGTACGGCGGTGCGATCGCCGGCTTCGCAGAGTTCATCGATGCGTTTGAGCGCCTCGTCGGTGTGGCCCTCCTCAATTAAAGCGGCCAGGCCGCGTAGGAAGTGGCGCATATCGTGGCGAAGAATCGACAGCTCGCGCCCAGATTGACGCCAAGCCTCGAGCTCTTTGATGGCGGCGCTGTCGCGGGTTTCGAGCATCCAGCGCTCTCGCTCGGCGGTTTCCTTTTCTTCGTATTCGCGCAGGTAAACGGCAAGAAACATAAGATAGAAGGCACAGAGCGCAAATGCCAAAAACTCAACCGTTACCACCGAGCCCGAGTGGAACAGCGTGGTGTAGACGTTGGTGGCATAGTCAAAGACGTAATAGACGAGCGGCAGGATTAAAAGGATGCCCAGCTCGGTGGTGCTTTTAATCGCCAAGCGTGGACCGATGTCGCCGGCCCAATGCAACAGGACGGCAAAGACGGCGAGTGTGGTCGCGATGCGCGCCAGATAGTACGCGATCTGCGAATCGGTTGCGGCAAAGGCGGCGATGCCCATCCAATTGCTGAACTGGCAGCTCAGATAAGCACTCGTAATGCCGAGCGCGGCAAGCAGCGGGCTCAGGCGGTAGCGCGCACACAGGTAGACGATAAGCGGCAGGTGCACGGCAAGTGGATAAACCTGTCGGGCAAATAGTTCGCCGCCAACGACATTGGCGATCGAAAAGGCAGCGCCGGTCACGATGCCGACCAACACCAGTTCAAGCGCATGACGCCGGTTGATCTCGACACCGCACAGCGCCGCCGAGGCAAAGACGCCAAAGAGCAGCGTCGTGGCGTGGTGGATTGCCCAAAGGACCATTTCGACCGAGGAGACCATCAGTGTCTCCCACCCTCAAGGCGCACCGCAAAGTAGGCGTCTTGGAATCCCTGCTTGCAACTGCGCGAAAGCGGGATGCACGCGCCCGAGCGCATGACGATGTCCGTGCGGTCAAAGTGATCGATATTGCGCAGGTTGACCTGGTAGCTGCGGTGGCATTTAAAGAAGACCGCGTTTTGCTCCAAGCGGTCCTCGACGCTGCGGAACGACTCGAGTGCCTCGATATCGCGTCCGTCGCGCAGGTGGAAGACCACGTGCTTGTTGCGCGCCTCGGCATATTCGATGTCGGACAGGCGCAGGGCGTGGTAGCCAAAGGAAGTTTTGATCACGAGCTCGTCGGTTGCCGCCGGGCGCATGCTCGAAAGCTCGTCGAGTAACTGCGCCAGGCGTTCGTAAGTCACTGGCTTGAGCAGATAGTCGAAGGCGCGGACCTCGTAGGATTCCAGCGCGAACTCGGGCGACGAGGTGAGGAACACCAGGCGCACGGCGGTGTCGGCCTGGCGCAGTTCGCGTGCGGTGTCCATGCCGTTGACGAGCGGCATGATCATGTCGAGCAGAATGATGTCGGCGCGCGATGCGGCATGGCGGGCCAGCAGGTCCTCGCCGCGTGTGACGAGCGCAACATCGACCGCCGTGCCCGTCTCGGTCGACCAACGGTCGATCATCCGGTGCAGTCTATCTAGAAAAGTGACATCATCGTCGCAGGCAATAATCTTGAGCATTCGGCCCCCTTAAGTAGTTCGATTTTGCCACATCGGGTACGCGCCGCTTGCGGGGGTGCGGACCGTTTGCGCCCCACGGCGTGCAACTCGCGCCAAGCGGTATTGCGGTGGCGAAAGATGCCTCCTGCGCCATCGAGAGCTCAGCTATCCTCAGCTTGCCAGTTCGAATATGGACCTGCCACATGATTGAATCTTTATTTCAACTTTACACCTAGGTTTACAGCTGTCTTGTCAGCTGTAAACCTAGGTGTCATACTAAAGCCCCAAGATTCGCCAAAAGAGAGGGGCCTTGATGGCACAGAGCGCGAACATGGATGCGTCGGAGCTTGCACGCGATATCGCGGCCGGCTTGGCATCGGCAACGACGGCAACGGAGCGTGCGGCACTGGTGCCCGCAGAGCTCGTCGAGGCCATTCAGCAACTAAAAACCCAACGTGACGCGGTGATCCTGGCGCACTATTACGTGGCGCCCGAGGTCCAAGCCGTTGCCGATTACGTCGGCGATAGCTTCTACCTGGCAAAGCTCGCCAAGAGCCTGCCGCAGCAGACCATCGTGTTGTGCGGCGTGGAGTTTATGGGCGAGAGCGCCAAGCTGCTCAATCCCACTAAGACCGTGCTGCTGCCCGAGCCGGGCGCGGACTGTCCCATGGCGCACATGGTCAAGCGCGAGACGGTCGACGCGGCGCGCGCCGAGTACGGCGACGACCTGGCTGTCGTCTGCTACGTCAACTCCACGGTCGAGATCAAGAGCTGGAGCGACGTGTGCGTCACCAGCTCCAACGCCGTCAAGATCGTGTCCGAGCTGCCGCAGCAGCATATCCTGTTCATTCCCGACCAAAACCTCGGTCGCTTCGTAGCCGAGCAGGTGCCGCAAAAGCACGTCATCCTCAACAACGGCTACTGCCCGCGCCATCACATCATCACCGTCGAGCAGATCGTCGACGCGACGGAGGCCCACCCCGACGCGCTCGTGCTGGCGCACCCCGAGTGCAAGGCCGACGTTCTGGCCGAGGCCGACTACATCGGCTCCACCGCCGGCATCATCAAGTATGCCGAGGAGTCCGACGCGAGTGAGTTCATTATCGTGACGGTCCGCGGCGTGCTCTACGAGCTCGAGCGCCGCTGCCAGGGCACCGGCAAGAAGTTCTATTTCCCCGCGGTGCAGCCCACCTGCGTCAACATGGATCTCATCACGCTCGAAAAGCTCGTGCGCTGCCTGGAGACGGGCGAGGGCGAGGTGCAGATCGGCGTGTCGGACGAGGCTGCCGACCAGGCCAAGCTCACGCTCGACCGTATGCTCGAGTACGCAGCACGCTAGAACAATGTTGCATGAGGGGCGGTCCCTTATGTCACATTCAAGGGAGAGGATTCCTGTGGAAACCAAGCAATACCCCGATATGGAGTGCGACGTCGTCATTGCCGGCTGCGGCGTGGCGGGTCTGTACGCGGCCCTCAATCTGCCGACGAGCACGCGCGTGATCATGCTCTCCAAGGGCGCGGTCGATGAGTGCGATTCGATGCTCGCGCAGGGCGGCATCTGCGTGCTGCCCGAAGGCTCGGACTACGATGCCTTCTTTGAGGACACCATGCACGCCGGCCACTACGAGAACCGCCGCGAGAGCGTCGACATCATGATTCGCTCGAGCCGCTCGGTCATCAACGACCTGCTAGCGATGGGCGTGGATTTTGAGCGCAAGGCCGACGGCAGCCTCAATTTTACCCGCGAGGGCGCGCACAGCCGTCCGCGCATTGCCTTCCATGCCGACATTACGGGCAAGGAGATCACGACCAAGCTGCTCCAGGCCGTTCGCAAGCTGGACAACGTGCAGATTTTGGAGCACGTGGCCATGACCGACATCCTGACCGCCGAGCGCGATGACGCCACGGTGTGCACCGGCGTCGTCGCCGTAGCCGTGGACGAGGACAACTCGGTTCGCCCCGCCGACGAGCTGGCAAATGCCGCTGAGGGCGTGCATGCCGGTAAGCCGTTTAAGATCCATGCCCGCCACACGCTGTGGGCGACGGGCGGCATTGGCGGCGTCTACGACCACTCGACTAACTACCCGCAGCTCACGGGCGACGCCTGCTACATCGCTCAGGAGCATGGCATTAAGATGGAGCACCTGGACTACGTGCAGATCCATCCCACGGGTCTGTTCTCGCCGCAGCCGGGTCGCACGTTCCTGATCAGCGAGAGCTGCCGCGGCGAGGGCGCGATTTTGCTCAACGCCGCCGGCGAGCGTTTTACCGACGAGTTGCAGCCGCGCGACGTTGTCGCCGCCGCCATCCGCGAGCAGATGAAGCAGGATGACACCGAGCACGAGTGGCTGAGCTTTGCCCCCGTCGAGCGCGACGTGGTGACCGGGCACTTCGCCAACATCCGCGCGCGCTGCCTGGAGGACGGTCGCGACATCCTGGATGAGCCCATTCCCGTTACGCCGACGCAGCACTACTTTATGGGCGGCGTGTGGGTCGACAAGGACGGCCGCACCTCGATGCCCGAGCTCTACGCCGCGGGCGAGACGGCCTGCAACGGCGTTCACGGCAAGAACCGCCTTGCTTCAAACAGCCTGCTCGAGGCGCTGGTCTGGGGTCGTCGCGCCGCGTGGTATATGCGTACCGGCGAGTCGCTGGCCGTGGAGCAGGCGGGCGATCCCGCGCTTGATGGCCGTCATCGCGCCCTGGGCGCCGACCCTCTGGCAATCGATGATTTGGCCCGTGCCGCCGGCACGCAGGCCGTGGAGGAGTAGACCATGAATCCCATTACCATGAAGCTCGTCGTCGATGATCTGATTCTGCAAGCTCTGCGCGAGGACATTACGTTTGAGGACGTGAGCACGGCGAGCGTGTGCCCCACGGCGCGTCCCGCCACGGTGGAGCTTATCGCCAAAGCCGATGGCATCATTGCCGGCCTGGATGTGTTCGCTCGCACCTTTGAGCTGCTGGATTCGCAGAGCTCCGTGTTGTTCGATGTCTCGGATGGCGACGAGGTGCATGCCGGCGATCACGTGGGCCAGGTGCGCGGCGACGCGCGCGTGTTGCTTTCGGGCGAGCGCGTGGCGCTCAACTACCTGCAGCGCATGAGCGGCATCGCTACTTACACGCATCGGATGGCGGCTGCGCTCGAGGGCACCAAGACCGTGCTTGTCGACACGCGCAAGACCACGCCGGGCATGCGCGTCTTCGAGAAGGCCGCGGTCGAGATCGGCGGCGGCAGCAACCACCGTTACAACCTGTCGACGGCTGTCATGCTCAAGGACAACCACATCGACGCCGTCGGCGGCGTGACGCGTGCGATCGAGATGGCGCGCGCCCATGCATCGTTTACCGCGACGGTCGAGATCGAGTGCGAGAACTTGGACATGGTGCGCGAGGCTGTGGAGGCCGGCGCCGACATCATCATGTTCGACAACATGACCCACGACGATATGGCTGCCGCGATTGAGCTTATCGCCGGCCGCGCCAAGACCGAGTGCTCGGGCAATGTGGATGCCAGCAATATCCGCGCCCTGGCCGATCTGGGCGTCGACTTTATTAGCTCGGGCGCGCTGACACACTCCGCCCCGATTCTCGACCTCTCGCTTAAGCACCTGCGCCTGCTGGACGGTAAATAATGGACGCCCGTGAGCGTCGCCGTGCCATCATGGCCGTGCTCGAGGGAGCCAAGGGACCCGTATCGGGCAGCGCGCTTGCCCGCGAGGTGGGTGTGAGCCGCCAGATTGTCGTGCAAGACATCGCTCTGCTGCGCGCCGACGGGCACGATATCGTGGCGACCAACCGTGGTTATGTGCTGCAGGAGGCCCCCAGCAGCCCCGCCGTGCCCACGCGCTTGGTCAAGGTTCGCCACAGCGTGGAGCAGGCAGGCGATGAGCTCACGAGTATCGTCGACGCCGGCGGCGCCGTGCTCAACGTGATTGTCAATCACCGCGTGTACGGTAAGATTACGGCCGACCTGGACATCCGCAATCGTCGCGATGTCGAGCGCTATCTGCGCGATATCGAGAGCGGCAAGAGCTTTCCGCTGCTAACGGTGACGAGCGGCTATCACTTCCATCGCATTGCGGCGGAGGACGAACAGACCCTCGACGAGATCGAGGCGATGCTCAAGGAAAAAGGCTACCTAGCAGACCTGATGCCCTACGAAGACGATTTGTCCTAGTCGACGCCGCATCTATAAGTTGCGGTGAAATAGTTCCTAAAATCGGCATCTAAGCCATAAAACAGGAACTATTCCACCGCAACTGCCAAGGGTCCCGCTCCAAATTAGCTGCCCACACATGCAAAAGGAGGCCTCCGCGGCGATGCGGAGGCCTCCTTTTTTGTGCACGGTGTACTTTTGAGTGTGCAGGTGGGGGAGTTGTTACTCCTCGACGATCTCGGTGATCGCGCCAGCGGGGCAAGCGTCCTGGCAAGCGCCACAGGCGACGCAGGAGTCCTCGTCAGCGACGGTAGCGACGTCCTGGAGCTCCAGGACGCCAGCGGGGCAGGAGTCGACGCAAACGCCACAAGCGATGCACTCGTCGGCATCAATTACGGGATGAGCCATGGTAGTTTCCTCTCTGTTGACCGACGCTACAGGCGATGCGCGCCGGTTTGATTCGGGCAAAAACATACCACGGGAGCGACCGTTTGCAATACCCTCTGACCGGCATCTTCATACCGTTCGCCGAGTATGCCAAGGTTTACTAAAAAACACGCAGGTGGGGCCGTTGAGCTGCGTAAATGTTAGCTAAAGGTGACTTGAAATATAGGGCGATTGAGCGTGCTTGCGGAAACCGCATCCCATTATTTTGTCGAAAAACGGGTTGCAGTTTCCGGTTAGGCCCGCTAGCGGAAAATGCGAGCCGGCATCAGCTCCCAAAACGGGATACGGTTTCCGGTTGAGCCTTCAGACGGAAACTGCGACCCGGAATTCACGCTCAAACCGGGATTTGCTTTCCGCAGGGCCATCCCGAGGGGTTCCAGACCCAAGCCTCAGCCATCTCTACATAGATCTCGATAGATTTGCCGAGAACTCATTCAGCGCATCTACCTGCGCATTTAAGAACCTAAACTCTCAGCAATAAGAAATCTTATATGAATTGACTTAGATTTTGTATATTCCGGCCCATAAGGGGATACACTACATCCTGAAAGACAAGCCGAAGCGCCGCGCGACAGATCGTCGAGGCGGCGCGAACGCAAAAGAGAGAGGGAATTTCTAATGAGTAAGATTCTTGGCATCGACCTTGGTACTACTAACTCCGCTATGGCCGTCCTCGAGGGCGGTTCTCCGACCATTATCGTGAACGCCGAGGGCGACCGCACCACCCCGTCTGTCGTGGGCTTCCGTGCCGACGGCGACCGCGTCGTGGGCAAGGCCGCTAAGAACCAGGCTGTCACCAACCCCAAGAACACCGTGTTCTCCATCAAGCGCTTCATGGGCCGCAAGTACTCCGAGTGCACCTCCGAGATCAAGACCGTGCCGTATGAGGTCAAGGAGGGCCAGGGTGGCCGTGCCGTCGTCGACATCGAGGGCAAGGATTACACCGCTGAGCAGGTGAGCGCCATGACGCTCGCCAAGATGAAGGCCGACGCCGAGAAGTATCTGGGCGAGACCGTCACCGACGCCGTCATCACCGTCCCGGCCTACTTCAACGACGCCCAGCGTCAGGCCACCAAGGACGCCGGTAAGATCGCCGGCCTCAACGTCAAGCGTATCGTCAACGAGCCGACCGCTGCTGCTCTTGCCTATGGCCTGGACAAGCAGGGCACCGACCAGCGCATCCTGGTCTTCGACCTGGGCGGCGGCACCTTCGACGTCTCCATCCTCGACCTCGCCGACGGCGTGTTTGAGGTTCTGTCCACCTCGGGCGACAACCACCTGGGCGGCGACGACTGGGATCAGCGCGTCATCGACTGGATGGCCGATAAGTTCCAGCAGGAGAACGGTGTCGACCTGCGTCAGGACCCCATGGCCCTGCAGCGTCTGAAGGAGGCTGCCGAGAACGCCAAGAAGGAGCTCTCCGCCGCCCAGCAGACCACCATCAACCTGCCGTTCATTACCATGAACCAGTCCGGCCCGCTGCACCTCAACTACACGCTGACCCGCGCCGAGTTCGAGAAGATCACCCGCGACCTGCTCGAGCGCTGCAAGCAGCCTGTCACCAACGCCCTGCGCGACGCCAAGCTTAAGCTCTCCGATCTGACCGAGGTCATCCTCGTCGGCGGCTCCACCCGTATGCCCGCCGTCCAGGAGCTCGTCAAGACCATGACCGGCAAGCAGCCCAACATGTCCGTGAACCCCGACGAGGTCGTTGCCGACGGTGCTGCCGTCCAGGGCGGCGTGCTCACCGGCGACGTCGAGGGCATCCTGCTGCTCGACGTTACCCCGCTGTCGCTGGGCGTCGAGACCATGGGCGGCATCATGACCAAGATGATCGACCGCAACACCACGATCCCGACCTCCAAGACCGAGGTCTACTCCACCGCTGCCGACAACCAGACCAGCGTCGAGATCAACGTGCTCCAGGGCGAGCGCGAGCTTGCCCGCGACAACAAGTCGCTCGGTAAGTTCCAGCTGACCGGCATCCCGGCTGCCCGCCGCGGCGTGCCGCAGATCGAGGTCACCTTCGACATCGACGCCAACGGTATCGTCAAGGTCTCCGCTAAGGACAAGGGCACCGGCAAGGAGCAGCAGATCACCATTTCCGGTTCCACCGCGCTTTCCGACGACGAAGTCGATCGTATGGTCAAGGACGCCGAGGCTCATGCCGAGGAGGACAAGAAGCAGAAGGAAGAGGTCGAGGTCCGCAACCAGACCGACAGTCTGTGCTACTCCACCGAGCAGACCCTCAACGAGCTGGGCGACAAGGTTTCCGCCGACGTGAAGTCCAAGGCCGAGGCCGCTATCGCCGACGCCAAGAAGGCGCTCGAGGGCTCTGACGTCGAGGCCATCAAGGCCGCCGGCGAGTCCCTGCAGTCCGTGGCCTACGAGCTGGCCCAGGTTGTCTACGCCGACGCTCAGCAGCAGACCGACGGTGCCGCAGGCGCCCAGCCTGCCGACGATGATGTTGTCGACGCCGACTACGAGGTTGTGGACGACGAGGACAAGTAATCATGTCCGCTCGTAAAGCTCGCACGGAGGCGGCCGCCGTTGGTGCCGCCCCCGTTGACTCTGAGGAGAAGGACGTGAAGATTCCCGTAGAGGCCGCAGACGTTACCGAGGCCAACGAGGCCCCGGCCGCCGAGGCTGCCGAGAACCAAGTAGAGGATTCCAACAAGGAGGCGACGATGACCGAGGACGAGATGGTGGAAGCCGCTATCCGCGCCGGTGAAGAAGCCGCCGACAACGACTTTAAGCTCAAGTTCGAGCAGGCTCAGAAAGAGCTTGCCGACGTGCGCAATGAGCTCGATGCTGCGGCAGAGGCTCAGAAGGCCGCCGAGGACAAGGCAAAGGACGCCACCGAGCGCACCGCCCGTCTGCAGGCCGACTGGGAGAACTTCCGTCGCCGCACCGCCAACGAGCGTATCGCCGAGCGCGAGCGCGCGACCGAGAAGCTTGTCACCGCGCTGTTGCCGGTGATCGACGATATCGAGCGCGCGATCGACCATGCCCGCAGCCAAGAGCTTTCCGACGACTTTAAGCAGTTCGTCGATGGCGTTGACGCGGTACATGCCAAGCTGCTCGACGTGTTTGCGCACGAGGGCGTTGAGCCGATCGATCCCAAGGGCGAGGCGTTCGATCCGCTCGAGCATCAGGCTGTGGGTCGCGTCGAGGACGCATCGCAGTACGACGAGACCGTCAACGATGTGTACCAGAAGGGCTACCGCATGGCGGATCGCATCCTGCGTTCCGCGATGGTGACGGTGACCTACGGTGGCGAGAAGCGCCCCGCACCGGAGCCCGAAGCGGCGCCCGAGGATGCTACGGCCGATACGGCCGAGAGCACCGAGGAGTAATTGAGAAGGGCCCCGGGGCAACACCCGGGGCCCTTTCTGGCCTAGTGCCATATGAAAGCATGAGCCGCCGCCCGCTGGGCGGCGGACGTAACAGGAGAGGAGCTACGATGGCTGCAGGCAAAACCTTCTATGACATCCTGGGCGTATCCAAGAGCGCCTCCGACAAAGAGATCAAGAGTGCGTTTCGCAAGCTCGCGCAAAAATATCACCCCGATGCCGGCGGCGACGAGGCCAAGTTCAAGGAGATCAGCGAGGCCTACGAGACGCTTTCGGACGAGAAGAAGCGCAAAGAGTACGACCAGATGCTCATGTTTGGCGGCATGCCGGGCGCGGGCGGCGCGTATGGCGGAGGCTACGGTGCCGGCGCGGGTGCCAGCGGCTGGGGCGACATCTTCGACAGCATCTTTAGCGGCAACGGCGCCTGGGGCAGCGATTGGGGCTCGGGCTTTGCCGGGGCTGCGGGCGCTGCCGGTGCCGGCGCGGGTCGCAGCCGCGCTCGCAAGGGCGGCGACCTGTCGCTGACCGTTGATGTGACGGCCGAGGACGCGTTTCGCGGCGTGACGCACAAGGTCACTTACCGTATTCCCTCGACGGGCGAGCAGCAGACCATTACGGTCTCGGTCCCCGCGGGCGCGGTCGACGGCGGCAAGCTGCGCTACAAGCGTCGCGGCGAGTATGGCGTTGCCGGCGGCGAGCGCGGCGACCTGGTCGTGACCACGCACGTGGAGGAGCATCCGCTGTTTAAGCGTAAAGGTGCCGACGTGACCATGGAGGTACCGGTCTCGGTCTATGAGGCGGCGCTCGGCTGCACGGTGGACGTGCCGACGCCCGGCGGTGCGACGGTTCGTCTGAAGGTGCCCGCGGGTACCCAGACGGGCAAAAAGTTCCGCTTTAAGGAAATGGGGGCGCCCGACGTTAAGCACCGTGGCCGCACAGGCGCGCTGCTCGTCGAGATCAAGGTGCAGGTCCCCACGAACCTATCCGATGACGAGCGCGATGCCATGACCAAGCTGCGCGAGACCGACACGCGCGACTATCGCGAGAAGGTCAACCGTTACAAGGCGACGTACTAGGGCGGTCGTGGCGCACGCCCGCGCCCGCGGGCTTATGATGGACGATAACGAGACGGAAAGGGGTCAGGTAGCATGGCCGAGGACAATAGGAACAAACCGCTGTACATGATCAGCGTGGCGGCCGAGCTGACCGGCATGCATCCGCAGACTCTGCGCGTCTACGAGTCCAAGGGACTGGTGAACCCCCAGCGCTCGGGCGGTAACACGCGTCTGTATTCGCGTGCCGATATCGAGCGCCTGGAACTCATCAACCAGCTGACCGACGAGGGCATCAACCTTGCCGGCGTGGTGCGCATCCTCGATATGAAGGAGCGTGCCGAGGAGCGCGAACGCGAGAACGAGAAGCTCCGCGCCCGCGTACGCCAGCTCGAGGACGAGCTGCACGAGTACAAGATGCAAAAGAAGATCACCGCCCTGGCCCCGCGCGACGGCTCGGTTAACCCCGAACAGGTCATGCGCAAGCTGCTGGGTGCCGGTGGGGATTTGTAGTTACGCGGGTTTACCAACCCGCGTAACCAGTTGACGCTGCAAGCCCGTCAGAGCGGCAATCTGCCTTTCAACTTCGGCGGCATGATCAAAAGATCAATGCCGCCTTGTTTCAAGGCACCTTGCTCGCTCTGGCGGGCTTTCGCTGTCCGTCCTCTATCTGCGGCGTTGCCTTGCTCCGGATGCGGTAGTCATGGGGGACGTTCTTAAATGACTAGTCGAAGGGACACTCTTACACCAAATCTGCCGGCCCTCGCCGGGCTCGTCCTTTGCTTTACCGAGATAAAGTGAACGTGTAGATTCGTAACCCACTCGCAACCGTTCTATGGCACGATATTGAACGAATGTATGCTATGCGCCCAAATCTTTTGGGCAGAGTGGGAGACAGTATGGTCAAGCTGTACGAGGACGGCATCTACCTGCGTAACGGCAGCGAGGTTGTGCCTGTGGCCGAGGCTGCCGAGCGCGGTATTACGCAGACGCCCGAGGATGCCAAGCGCGGCACCATCGCGTATTCGATTCTCCAGGCACACAATACGTCCGGCAATCCCGAGGCGCTCAAGATTCGCTTCGACGCCATGGCGAGCCACGACATCACCTTTGTCGGCATCATCCAGACGGCGCGTGCCTCGGGTATGGAGCAGTTCCCGCTGCCTTACGTGCTTACCAACTGCCATAACTCGCTGTGTGCCGTGGGCGGCACCATCAACGAGGACGACCACGTCTTTGGCCTCTCGGCTGCTAAGAAGTACGGCGGCATTTTCGTCCCGCCGCACATTGCCGTCATTCACTCCTTTATGCGCGAGAATTTCGCCGGCTGTGGCAAGATGATCCTGGGCTCCGACTCGCACACCCGCTATGGTGCCCTGGGCACCATGGCCGTGGGCGAGGGCGGTGGCGAGCTGGCAAAGCAGCTGCTGCGCGACACCTACGATGTCGCCTATCCCGGCGTCGTTGCCATCTACCTCACGGGCGCCCCGCGCCCCGGCGTTGGCCCGCACGACGTGGCGCTCGCCATCATCCGTGCCGTCTTTGCCAAGGGTTACGTTAAGAACAAGGTTATGGAGTTCGTGGGCCCCGGTATCGCGAGCATGACGACCGACTACCGCAACGGCGTCGACGTCATGACTACCGAGACCACCTGCCTGTCGAGCATCTGGGCCACCGACGAGGACACGCACGCGTTTTTGACCATGCACGGTCGCGGCGAGGACTACCGCGAGCTCAAGCCCGCCGATGTTGCCTACTACGACGGCTGCGTCGAAGTCGATCTGTCGAGTATCAAGCCCATGATCGCGCTGCCGTTCCATCCTTCTAACGGCTTTGAGATCGACGAGCTCAACGAGAACCTCGAGGACATCCTGCATGAGGTGGAGCTCGAGGCCGCCAAGATCGGCGAGGGCAAGACGCACTTTAGCCTGCTCGACAAGATCGTCGACGGCAAGCTGCACGTGCAGCAGGGCGTTATCGCCGGCTGCTCGGGCGGCAACTACGACTCCGTGGTCCAGGCTGCTCGCGTGCTCAAGGGCGCTAACACCGGCTGCGGCGAGTTCTCGCTGTCGGTCTATCCCACGAGCCAGCCCGTGGCACTCGAGCTTACACGCCGCGGCTACATCTACGACCTTATGGAGGCCGGCGCGATTGTGCGCACGGCATTCTGCGGCCCGTGCTTCGGCGCCGGCGACACGCCTGCCAACAACGGCCTTTCGATCCGCCACACCACGCGCAACTTCCCCAATCGCGAGGGTTCCAAGCCGGGCAACGGTCAGCTGAGCGCCGTGGCCCTGATGGACGCCCGCTCCATTGCGGCGACGGCTGCCAACGGCGGCGTCCTGACGCCGGCGACCGACCTGCCCGAGGAGACTTGGGACGAGGCCTGCGAGTACACCTTTGACGACGCGCCGTACAAGAAGCGCGTGTACTGGGGCTTTGGCAAGGCTGAGCCGGCCGACGAGCTGGTCGAGGGCCCCAACATCAAGCCGTGGCCCGCGATGGAGCCTCTCGGCGACGACATCCTGCTCAAGGTGTGCTCCAAGATCATGGACCCGGTCACTACGACCGACGAGCTCATTCCCTCGGGCGAGACGAGCTCCTTCCGCTCCAACCCGCTGGGTCTGGCCGAGTTTACGCTCAGCCGTCGCGACCCCGCCTACGTGGGCCGCTCCAAGGAGGTCGACGCGGTGGAAAAGCGCCGCGTTGCCGGCGAGGCAGCGGGCGACCTGGCGGCACTCGATGCCGAGCTTGCCAGCGTGTTTGAGGCGCTGACCGGCGCGGGTGTCGCGGCCGATGCCAAGGCGACTGAGTACGGCTCCATGCTCTATGCCAAGAAGCCCGGTGACGGTTCTGCCCGCGAGCAGGCCGCGAGCTGCCAGCGCGTAATTGGCGGCCTGGCCAACATCGTCCACGAGTACGCCACCAAGCGCTATCGCTCCAACGTGATGAACTGGGGTATGGTGCCCTTCCAGATGGAGGCCGAGCCCAGCTTTGAGGTGGGCGACTACGTCTTTGTGCCGGGTATCCGCGCCGCGCTCGACGGCGACCTGAAGGACATCGCCGCTTACGTGGTTCGCGCCGATGGTGCGGTCGAGCAGATTGAGCTCTACATTGCCGATATGACGGCAGAGGAGCGTGCCATCGTCAAGGCTGGCTGCCTGATCAACTACAACAAGTTCAAGGCCGCTGCCGAGTAACTCTGCTGTACGCCCCTGCCACACCTTTCCCTCGTGCTCACGCGCTTCGCGAGGGTCGCCCGAGGGAAAGGTGTGGCAGGGGCTACCGCGACGTTCTCGTTGGGTCTTGAGGGGCGCTAATAATTGACTGGGACCACCACAAAGGTGCCTGCCCGGCGGGACCTTATTTCGATGGGGTCCAGGTTATTTCATCGTCAAATAGCCAAGTGCGTGCCGAGCCACTGTTGCGCGCTGTCTGCGGATCGGGCTCGCAAGTTTGTTCGTAGGCATCCTCGGTACACCGATCCATAAAATCGACGACTGCCGTCTGGTCGCCTTCCATGACGTAGATCACGTTGCCATCCGAGATATAGACTCCCGGCCCTTCGTTGTCCACGTAGCCGGGGTCGTATGAAACGTTGCACAGTCTGCTCCCGTTTGCCGCATCGAGTTCAAGGGTCGAATAATACCCGCCATTCATTTGGCCTATCTTGGCTCGATATATTGCGGCGCCGTACCATCGCTTAAACGTCTTGCCTTTGAGTAAACTGGTTGCCTTGCCGATAAGCTGCTCATCTTGGGTATAGCGCGTGGCTCCAAGTTCGATTCGGGGATAGTTACTGACCCCAAGCGCTGCGGGCGTACCGTCGAAATCGACGGTGATTGAATCGGGTTTGACGATATCGGTGAGGATTTCGATGGGGTAGCTTACGGTTTCAACCGCCGCCTGCGTTGCCGAGGCAGGGAGAAATGCGAGATAGATAATGCCCACGCCGACTGCGGTAATTGCAAACGCTAAG
This sequence comes from Collinsella sp. CLA-ER-H7, assembly GCF_040092345.1. Taxonomy (NCBI): domain Bacteria; kingdom Bacillati; phylum Actinomycetota; class Coriobacteriia; order Coriobacteriales; family Coriobacteriaceae; genus Collinsella; species Collinsella sp. CLA-ER-H7. The sequence goes on from NZ_JBBNLT010000003.1 coordinate 177,565, forward strand.
ACGAGCAGGCCGATATAGGTGGAGCGTTTTACGGTGGGGCACCTCTCATGCAATATGCAATCATTAAGATAAATGATACAAGCTTACGACAATATTCAAAAGAAAGCGACCGCCCGGAATGAGAGGGCTAAAAGGCCCTATTGGGCTTCGATTTGACCTCTAATAGAAATATTTGCCCCACTCATTCTGGGCGTGAGGTCAATAATTGAGTCCACGAGTTTTGAGCGATACTCTTCTCACTAAACTCACTATTTTCACTATAAGCACTATAAATACGATAGGGGGACGACGAGAACAATGTGACGTGCGATAGCTAAGCCGTTTAAGCCGGACTCTGACCTTGAATCTCTGCCTCTATCTGTGCGAACGGGCTATTGTCGGTTCTCGATTCCATCGCTGCGTTTTCGTTGGGTCTTGAGGGACGCTAAGAAATGGACTTGCTTGATGCCGCCTCTGTTATCGGGGCGGCTTCTTTTTGTCGAAAACCGCCACAAAGGGGACAGGCGCCTTTGTGGCGGCTCGATTTGTCTTAATCTGTAACATCTTGGCCGCTAAAAGTGGGCTTGGTGTTACAGATTTAGATTTTCGATTCGGGCGTCTTCTGTTCGTCTCGATTTGTAACAGATGGAGCTCTATTTGCCGAGTAGATGTTACAGATTGAGACAAACGGGCGCCGTTGGCCATTTCATCTTGATTTGTAACATCTGGAGCCATAAACAGTTGCTAGATGTTACAGATTGAGATAGTAAGGGGACGAGGCCGCAGCGGGCGAGCGTGCCTACTCCCTATCTCTCAATCACTCAGAAAATCTTATATATAGAGACTTAGATTTGTGTATAAGATCGTACAAAGCTGGCAACAATACTTCTCGAACAACGTGAAGCCGCCCCGTAGGGCGGCCGCCCCAAGAGAGGTGATTCCATGAGAATCGATAAGCTAGCAATGACGTCGCGCGAGGCGTTGCAGACCGCCATGAGCACGGCTGCCGACGCGCAGGCTGGCGCGGTGGAGCCGATTCACCTGCTGTCCGCCTTACTCGGTGCCGGCGAGCGCAATATCTCCGTGATCATCGAGCGCATCGGTGCCGACCCGGCCCAGCTCGCGCGTTCCACGCAGGATGCCATCGACCACGCGCCCAAGGTTTCGGGCGAGGGTCAGCAGATGGGCCTGTCCAATGAGCTCGTCCGCGTCATCGAAAAGGCCGAGAAGAAGGCCACCAAGATGGGCGATAGCTTTGTGGTGACCGAGCATCTGCTGATGGCACTTGCCGAGGACAAGGGCGAGGCCGGCCGCGTGTTGCGCGACGCCGGCGTGACCAAGGAGCGCATCGAGCAGGTCTACGAGGAGCTGCGTGGCGATGACCGCGTGACGTCTGCCGAGGACAAGACCCAGTTTGAGGCGCTGGAGCAGTACGGACGCAACATCTGCGACCTTGCCCGCGCCGGCAAGCTCGACCCTGTCATCGGCCGTACCGACGAGATCCGCCGTACCATCCAGGTCCTGTCCCGCCGGACCAAGAACAACCCCGTGCTCATTGGCGAGCCGGGCGTCGGCAAGACGGCCATCGTCGAGGGCATCGCCCAGCGTATCGTGGCCGGCGACGTACCGAGCACCCTGCGCGACCGCGACCTCATCGAGCTCGACATGAGCGCGCTGGTCGCCGGCGCCAAGTACCGCGGCGAGTTTGAGGACCGCTTGAAGGCCGTGCTCAAGGAAGTGCAAAAATCGGAAGGCAAGGTCATCCTGTTCATTGATGAGCTCCACACCATCGTGGGCGCGGGTGCCACCGAGGGCTCCATGGACGCCGGCAACATCCTCAAGCCGGCGCTCGCCCGTGGCGACCTGCACGCGATCGGCGCGACCACGCTCGACGAATACCGCAAGTACATCGAGAAGGACGCGGCGCTCGCCCGTCGTTTCCAGACCGTTATGGTGAGCGAGCCTACCGTCGAGGACACCATTTCGATCCTGCGTGGTCTGAAGGAGAAGTACGAGATCTTCCACGGTGTGCATATCACCGATAGCGCGCTCGTGGCAGCTGCCGACCTCTCCGATCGCTACATCGCCGACCGCTTCCTGCCCGACAAGGCCATCGATTTGGTCGATGAGGCGGCAAGCCGCCTGCGCATGGAACTCGACAGCATGCCGGTCGAGATCGACGCCACCACGCGTCAGCTCACTCAGCTGCAGATCGAGGAACAGGCGCTCATGAAAGAGACCGATGACGCCTCCAAGGAGCGTCTGGAGGCCCTGCGCCAGGAGATTGCCGAGGTCCAGGAAAAACTCAACGTGCAAAAGGCCGGCTGGCTCAACCAGAAGAACGCCATCGACCACGTGCAAGAGCTCAAGGGACAGCTCGACGAGGCCAAGAGCGAAGAGGAGCGCGCGACGCGCAATGGCGACCTGGGCCGTGCGTCCGAGCTGCGCTACTCCGTGATTCCGGGCCTGCAGCAGCAGATTCAGGATTCCGAGGCTGCGCTCGAGGCACAAAAGCAGCAGGACGGCGAGGGCCTCAACGAACAGGTGACCTCTGATGAGATCGCCGAGGTCGTGAGTGCCTGGACCGGCGTGCCCGTGTCCAAGATGATGCAGGGCGAGCTCGACAAGCTGAAGGGCTTGGAGGGCGAGCTGCATAAGCGCGTCATCGGTCAGGATGAGGCCGTCTCCGCCGTTGCCGCGGCCGTGCGCCGCAGCCGTGCGGGTCTCTCCGATCCGGACAAGCCCATCGGCAGCTTCTTCTTCCTGGGCCCCACCGGCGTGGGCAAGACCGAGCTCGCCAAGGCGCTGGCCGAGTGCCTGTTCGATGACGAGCGCGCGCTCGTGCGTATCGACATGTCCGAGTATATGGAGAAGTTCAGCGTCCAGCGTCTGATTGGTGCGCCCCCGGGATACGTGGGCTACGACGAGGGCGGTCAGCTCACCGAGGCCGTGCGCCGTCGTCCGTACTCTGTGATCTTGCTCGACGAGATGGAGAAGGCTCATCCGGATGTCTTTAACGTGCTGTTGCAGGTGCTTGATGACGGTCGTCTGACCGATGGCCAGGGTCGCCAGGTGTCCTTCAAGAACACGATTATCATCATGACGTCCAACGTGGGCTCCAAGGCCATCGCCGATCTGTCCGGTAAGGACGAGGAGGAGATGCGCCATCAGGTCGACGCTGCCATGGCTCAAACCTTCCGCCCCGAGTTCCTCAACCGTATCGACGATATCGTGGTGTTCCATCCGCTCGGTATGGCGCAGATCGAGAAGATCGTCGACATCCAGCTCGCCGACGTCCGCGCGCGTCTGGCCAAGGAGCGCATGACGCTTGCCATCACCCCGGCGGCCAAGCAGATGCTCGCCGTGGGCGGCCTGGACCCGGTCTTTGGCGCCCGTCCGCTCAAGCGTCTGGTTCAGCGCGAGGTCGTGGATGCCATCGCCGTCGCTATCATCGACGGCACGGTGCGCGAGGGCGATCAGGTGACGGTCGATGCCGACAAGGACGGCGGCTTTACCGTCGTGTGCGACAACACGCCGGCGGCCACCTACGAGGTCCCCGACGCCGAGTAGATTTATGGGACATGCCTTAAAATCTGCCAGCCGTCTCTAAACGCCAAGGGCGGCGGATCCAATTGGGTCCGCCGCCCTTTTTCGTGCGACAATCGATAATGTTGAACGGATGCGATGCAAGGAGCTATGCAGATGAAAGACGAAATCAAGACAAGTGCGCCGGCGACCGATGCCGCACCCGCCGCACCCAAGCCTGTGCCTAAGCCGGCACCCAAGCCGCGCGACCCCTACATCCGTGCCGAGAACGAGGACGACGACGGCTACGATCCCTACAGCGATCGCCGCCCCGAGCGCGAGCCGCTGTTCGAAGCCGATCCGTGGCGCTGAGTGCCACCCAAAAGGCCACCAATAAGTTGCGGTGAAATAGGGATTGTTTTGCGGTTTGACCAGCAAAAACAGTCCCTATTTCACCGCAACTGCGTTAGGGATGGGGTGTTGGGCGGCTGTCTTCGGGCCAGCTAGTCCTGGGCTTTGATGCTCGGCAGGAGAATCTGGGCGAGGTAGTCGGTCTCGAGTTTGGTCGCGGCGTCGGCCTTGCCGTCTTTACCGACCAGGTCGTTTTTGATCTGGCTGTATGTGTAGCGGTTGCCGGTCGTGAGCTCGACAAGCTCAATCGCCGTATCCATGGGGTAGGTCGACACGGGGTTCTGCGTGTGCCCATTAACGGTTTGCGGAATCACGTACGGATAGACAGGGCCGCTGGCGTAGACGGTGTAGCCGTTGCCTAGGCTGACCGTGCCCAAAACCGTATCGCCGTCGTCGGGCGTAAAGGTCTCGCCATCGCGCACCGCGACGAGCGTCACGAGCGGTGTGTTGGTGTCGCCGTCCAGATAAATGCACAGCGTGTTGCCGTTCTGCCAGGTTGCGACCTTGCCATACCACTCAACCGGAATATCGAGCTGATACAGGTTCGTCGCCTTGTGCCGAGCGTCGGCATCGCGGGCGGACTGAGCCTCGCTTGCGCTTACGGCGTTGGCGGCGGCATCGCGGCGCGTAATTGCCGCCTGCTGGAGTATCTTTGCCGCGGCGGCAGAGCTCGCGCCGCCTTCTTCGGCGTACTTGGCGGCGGCATCGATCTGGTCGTCGGTCACCGTGTCGGCTGAGGGCACCTTAAGCTTAAAGGTGGCTTGAGCGCGCAGATCCTGCCCGTCATTCTTGACCGTAACCTGGGCCTTGGTGGTCGGGACGGTGTAGATGGTGCCGTCGGCCGCGATGGGGGAGGCGGCGATGGAGAACGTGTAATCGCCGGGCAGCAGCTTAATGCCGCGACCGTGCTCGTCAACGTAGAGCGTTTCGCTCACGGAAGAACCGTCGGAATCCTGACCGCTCACCTGCACGGGAATCTTGGAGCCAGTTGAGCAGTCGAGCCCCGCGGCATGTACGCCAATTTGCACCGACATCATGGTATGGGCGTTTGCGGCAACCACGGCGGCCTGCTCTTGCCGGTATCCATTCCAAGCGGCATAGCCTGCGCCGCCGGCGACAAGCGCGACGGCTACGACGCCTGCCACCATCAGGTTGCGGCGCTTGGGCGACATCTTACGGTGACGAACCTCGGCTTCGCGTGCCGAAGGAACGGACGGTAGGGGAATATCGCCCATGGCGATGGTCTCGTCCACGGCAGGCGCAGAGCCTAAGCCAGGGAGCTCGCGGGTCAGCGAATCTTCGGCCGGCAAGTTGTCGAGCAAGATGGTTTCCTCGCTCGTGTCGGATCCGGGCTGGTCGTCGGCCTCGCTTTCGGTGTCTTCGTGATCTGCCTCATCCTCGGCAGGCTCAACGTCGCCTGTATCCTGATCATCGGGCTGCGCCTCGATTTCCGGCTCATCCTGCACATCAACGCTCGAATCGTCAAACGCAACATCATCAAGTGAAATCCGGTCTAGGCTCTCCAGGGCCTCGGCACACGCTTCTGCATCTTGGGCCGCATCCTCTTGGCCCATCGTCTCATCTTTCATATATCCCCCAAGCTCAATATCGGGACAACACTGTACCCAAAAACGGGACCCCATAGAGCCGCCGCATGATTTGAAATCCGATTTTATATATGCGTATGTTTTTGAATAGATGAATAGAGACGCAACGACAAAAGCCCCCGAAAAGCGAGCGAAACGCTTTCCGGGGGCTCTGCGAGACATTGGATGAAAATCCTGACGGGCGGGCCTATGCCCAACTGCCAACAGCGACCAACACGTTACTCGGCGTGCGCGTAATCCACCTTGGCGCGGCGAGCGGTAGCCTTCTCCCAATCGCTGGTGCCCTCAAAGACATCCTGCTTGTAGGGATTGCGGCCGAGCTTCTTGGCACGGTAGGCGATGTAGATGATCGCGGCGACGTTGGCGACCAGTGCGGCGATCGAGACCGCGGTAGCGGCGCCGGGGTCGAGCGTGGAGTGGGTCACAAAGATGGACTCCTCCTGGAAGTACGGGAACACTTGGGCAAACATGCACCAAATGGCCAGCGTAAAGGCGCGGTTCTGGATCCAGCCGCCCTTGTTCCAGATAAAGGCGGCGACGGTGGGCGCCAGCAGCAGCGCAAAGCCGCAGAACCAGGAGTGGGTGGGCAGGCAGTTGTAGGTGTAGCAGAAGTTCCAGATATCGTAGGCGATGATGTAGACCCAGGTCATGTCGGGCCACAGCATGTCGGTCTGATCCTCGGAGGCGTAGACGCTCCACCAACCGGTCATGCAGAAGATGTTGATGATACCGGCGATGCCGTTGAACACGTTGTTCCAGCCGGCCAGCTGCGTAGCACCTTCGGAGGTGACCCAGGTGGACTCGCCCAGGACAAAGAAGTGATAGGCGCTCTCGAAGTCGGATACGACGGCGATCATGATGTTGATGGCGACGATCACAAACGGCCATGCGCGGAACCAATGCGCCTTGCCGATCTTTCCCCACTGGTACTTAATGGCAATGAAGCCCCAGCAACCGGCGAGCGCCGCGTATACCTTGGCGTAGTGGAACCAGCTGTTCTGGTACACATGGGTGGGGTTGGTGAGCGCCCACTCGGCGCCCTGCGAAACGCCCACGGCGATGGCGACGCAGTAGATGGTCATGGCCAGCGGAGCCACGCCAAAGATGATTGCCGCGCCCAGCTTGGTGCGGCGGCCGACTTCGTTGAGCACGATCAGGCCAATAAAGACCATGGCCCAGCCAGCCCAGTGGATAAGGGTATCGCTACCCCAAACGTCGAACAGCATGCTGCTCTCCTTTCACACGCCCGCGGCCCCTCTTCTGATCGCGGGCAGTTTGGCCAAATGTCGTCAGTTCTGGGGCTTGCGCTCCGGATACTTGGCGGTATAGCCCTCGATGTGGAGTGTCGAGGCGATGATTTCCTTGACCGTTTCGTCGGGCACATCGGGGTGCGTGCGGATATACATCAAAAGGCCCATGATGAGGGTGTAGAACGTCTCGTAGACATGGTCGATGCGTAGCTCATGATGGGCGACAAAATCCACTACGGTGGTGTCGCAGATATACTGCGCCACGCGCTGGACCACGTTGTGCAAAAAGCCGCCGTAGAGCGCGCCGCTGCTCGAGGTAAGCGTGCTCGGCAGCTCGTGGCCGCTGGCGACCAGGCGCTTAAAGAGCGGGGCGACGGTGTCGAGCGCGCCCTCGATATCACCGACGGTGCGGTCGGCGTTCCACCGCTCGAGTTCGGAGATAAAGCCGTCGATCGCCTCGTCCATAACAGCGGTGACGGCGGCGTCCATGTCGGCGAAGTAGTGGTAGAACAATGAACGCGTGCAGCCGGCTCGCTTGGTCACGGCCGATACCGATAGGTGGGACACGCCCAGCTCGGAGCTTACGGTGCGCACGGCATCGAGGATCTCGCGACGGCGTTCGTCGCCCGTCAGGCGCTTTGCCGCGCTATCGGATGCGGGGACGGCATCGACCACAGAGGTACCTGCTGTGTTGTTGCCCATGTTTTGCCGCCTTTCATCCTCTTTTGCCTGACCGTTCGCCTAACAGTCTTGAATATTGTTGACGGTTCGTCAATACTATTTTTGACACAATGTCAACAATGGCGGGTGAACGGCATGGGGCATGCCCGGCCTGCAAAAAAAGAGGGGCGCTGCGTGCCTGCCAGGCTGCGGCAAGAGAAGGGACGACTATGATTCTCAACGGACCGGGGATTAGCTACACCGAGCCCGACATCGGTTCGGAGTTCGTGCCGCCGCTGCCGGAGCATCCGCGCGAGGCCATCGTCAAGCTGTGCGAGCACTGCACCAACCGTCTGCTGCATCGCGACGAGCTGTTGGGCTACGAGTACTGGTCGTTTGCCGAGGCCGCGACCGACGAGCAGGCCGAAGTGCTCTGCAAGATGAAGATGCGCCGTCCCTATACGCTGCCCGAGATGGCCAAGCTCACCGGCATGCCCGAGACCCAGATCGAGAAGATGCTCGACGACATGAGCTACACGGGTCTGCTCGAGTACAACTGGGAAAACCCCGAGCGCGCCAAGCAATGGGTGTTGCCCATGCTGGTGCCGGGTTCTGCCGAGTTCCTCAACATGCGCGTGAGCCAGCTCGAGGAGCACCCGGTCTATGCCAAGTTCTTTGAGCAGGCGTCCAAGGGACCGCTGTCCAAGGCCACGCCGATGGTGCCGCCCGGAGGCGCCGGCATCGGCATGCACGTCATTCCGGTCGAGAAGGCCATCGACGCCGCGAGCACCTCGGTGCCGATCGAGCATATCGAGCATTGGCTCGACAAATACGATGGCAAATATGCCGCCAGCACCTGCAGCTGCCGCGCGAGCCGTCGCGTGATGGGTGAGGGCTGCGCCGACGACCCGGCCGATTGGTGCATCGCCGTGGGCGATATGGCCGACTACGTGGTTGAGACCGATCGTGGCCATTACGTGACCCGCGACGAGGTTTACGACATCTTGCGCCAGGCCGAGGACAACGGCTTTGTGCACCAGATCACTAATATCGACGGCGAGAACAAGATCTTCGCCATCTGCAACTGTAACGTCAACGTGTGCTACGCCCTGCGCACCTCGCAGCTGTTCAACACGCCCAACCTGTCGCGCTCGGCCTATGTCGCCAAGGTCGAGAAGGACAAGTGCGTGGCCTGCGGTCGCTGCGTCGAGGTGTGTCCGGCCGGCGCCGCCAAGCTGGGCCAGAAGCTCTGCAGCAAAAAGGCCGGCGGACAGGTGCCCGAGTATCCGCGCCAGGAGCTGCCCGATGCCACCAAGTGGGACCACACCAAGTGGTCGCCCAACTACCGCAACGACAACCGCATCGAGACGCATGAGTCCGGCACCGCTCCCTGCAAGACGGCCTGCCCCGCGCACGTTGCCGTTCAGGGCTATTTGAAGCTCGCGGCTCAGGGTCGCTATGACGAGGCGCTGGCACTCATTAAGCGCGAGAACCCGCTGCCCGCTATCTGCGGCCGTGTGTGCAACCGCCGCTGCGAGGACGCCTGCACCCGCGGCCGTGTGGACGCCGCCGTGGCCATCGACGAGGTCAAGAAGTTCATCGCCCAGCGCGATCTGGATGCCGCGACCCGCTACGTCCCGCCCGTGGTGACGCCGACGCGCGCTGGCGGCTTTGATCAGAAGATCGCCATCATCGGTGCCGGTCCGGCCGGCCTGTCCTGCGCTTTCTATCTGGCCGAGAAGGGCTACAAGCCCATCGTCTTCGAGAAAAACGAGCGCCCGGGCGGCATGCTCACCTATGGCATTCCCAGCTTTAAGCTGCAGAAGGACGTCATTGAGGCCGAGGTCGAGATCATTCGCCTGATGGGTGCCGAGTTTCGCTATGGCGTGGAGGTCGGTCGTGACGTGACGCTCGACGAGCTGCGCGCGCAGGGCTTTAAGGCCTTCTACGTTGCCATTGGCTGCCAGGGCGGCCGCCTTGCCGGCATTCCGGGCGAGGATGCCGAGGACGTGACCGTGGCCGTCGACTTCCTTCGCGAGGTTAACAGCGGCAAGATCGATACCCTGTCCGGCAGCACCATTGTGGTGGGCGGCGGCAACGTGGCCATCGACGTTGCCCGCAACGCCTGCCGTCTGGGCTCTGAGCACGTTGAGATGTTCTGCCTGGAGAGCGAGGCCCAGATGCCCGCCAGCGAGGAAGAACGTCGCGAGGCCGTTGAGGACGGCGCGCACATCAGCTGCGGCTGGGGCCCCAAGGAGATTCACCTGGACGAGGCCGGTCGTGTGTGCGGTGTCACCTTCAAGCGCTGCACGCGTGTCTTTGACGACGAGGGCCGTTTTGCGCCCGAGTACGACGAGAACGACCTGCGCCGTGTCGATGCCGACCGTGTCGTCATGTCGATTGGCCAGTCCATTGTGTGGGGCGACCTGCTGGCTGGCTCCAAAGTGGAGCTCGGCCGCGGCCAGGGTGCCCTTGCCGATCCCCAGACCTACCAGACCGCCGAGCCAGACATCTTTGTGGGCGGCGACGTCTACACCGGCCCCAGCTTTGCCATCGACGCTATCGCCGCCGGCCACGAGGCCGCCGTGTCCATCCATCGCTTTGTGCAGCCGGGATCCACGCTCACTATCGGCCGCAATCAGCGCCGCTACACCGCGCTCGACCGCGACGACGTTGTGCTCGAGAGCTACGACAACGCGAGCCGCGAGGTTGCGCATGTGGACCGCGAACGCGAGAAGGCTGCGCCGTTTAGCGAGTATGTTGAGACCTTTACCGAGGAGCAGGTGCGCGCCGAGACCGCCCGCTGCCTGGGCTGCGGCGCCTCGATCGTCGACCCCAACAAGTGCATCGGCTGCGGCCTGTGCACCACCAAGTGCGCGTTTGACGCTATCCATCTGGATCGCGACCGCCCCGAGTGCTCAACGATGGTCAAATACGAGCAAAAGCTCCCAAGCCTGGGCAAGTATGCTTTAAAGCGCGCCATCAAGATCAAATTTGGTCGCAAGTAAGTAGCCATAACGGGAACGGCGGAAGAAAAAGTGCATGAATTGGGGATCGTTTACCACATCATTCGCGATGTTGAGAACGTGGCGCGCGCCAATGGCGTGAGTCGCGTTTCGAGCGTGACGTTGCTGTTGGGCGAGGTCTCGGGCGTCGTTCCCGACTTGCTGCTCGACGCTTGGCGCTGGGCTGCAGATAAAAAGCCCATCACCGAGGGCGCGGAGCTTATCGTGGAGCCCGTCGAGGCCGTGACGCATTGCGAGGTATGCGGCCGCGACTACGCGACGGTCGAGCATGGCAAGACCTGCCCCCATTGCGGTAGCGGCGAGACATACCTGCTGCAGGGCCAAGAGGTCATGATCAAGCAGATCGAGACCCCCGACGAGGATCCGGCAGACGCTGCTCCTGACGGCCTCTCCGACGCCCCCGACGCCGTCGACGCCGCCAACCCCCTCCACATCGTCTAGGATCCCCTATAAGTTGCGGTGAAATAGTTCCTAAATCCAGCCTTCTGGCTCTTAAACAAGAACTATTCCACCGCAACTATTTTGAGTGGTTTCATAGACCATAAGTCACGAAAATAGTCAAGCCATGTCTGTTTAAACAAAATAGCGGCAGTACAAGCGCATTCGCGCTTGCCTAAAATCAATATTAATGAACAGCCTGCTTGTATCTGTAAAATGCATGGCTTGATGAGCGACGCCTTGTCGTGTAATGAGTCAAAAAGCAGTAACGTAATCAACTTGTAACAAACCTAGACGTTTAAACAAATAATCCAACCTTTTGCGGATTTAGCTATAATTCCACAAACCAAACAGCTATACTCCTTTCATGTCGTGTAGGAAATACGTAGACAAAAAGGAGGTTATGTGATGGTAAGTATTGTTCTTGCTAGCCACGGGGACTTGGCAGCTGGAATCAAGCAGACGGGCTCGATGGTCTTTGGCGATCAGCCGTCTGTTGCCGTGGTCTCGCTCGAGCCGAGCATGGGCCCCGACGACTTCCGTGCCAAGGTCGAGGAAGCAGTCGCTTCCTTCGAGGACCAGGAGCAGGTGCTCTTCCTCGTTGATCTGTGGGGCGGCACGCCGTTCAACCAGATCAGCGGGCTCATCGAGGGCCACGATTCCTGGGCTATCGTCACCGGTGTCAACCTGCCTATGCTCATCGAGGCATATTCGCAGCGCTTTGACGCAAAGAACACTGCACATGCGATCGCAAAACATCTCGTGACTGAGGCTAAGGCTGGCGTGCGCGTCAAGCCCGAGTCTCTGGAGCCCGAGGAGAAGAAGCCGGCTGCAGCCGCCGCTGCTCCTGCAGGTGCCATCCCTCCGGGAACGGTCATCGGCGATGGGCACATCAAGATCGCCCACGTCCGTATCGACACCCGTCTGCTTCATGGTCAGGTGGCCACCACGTGGACCAAGCAGATCAACCCCAACCGCATCATCGTGGTTTCCGACGGCGTTGCTCACGACGAGCTCCGCAAGACCATGATCGAGCAGGCTGCCCCTCCGGGAGTCCATGCCAACGTCGTTCCCATCAAGAAGATGGCCGAGGTCGTCAAGGACACGCGTTTTGGTGACACCAAGGCCATGCTGCTCTTCGAGAACCCGCAGGATCTGCTCAAGGCCATCGAGGCCGGCGTCGACATCAAGGAAGTCAACATCGGTTCCATGGCTCACTCCAAGGGCAAGGTCGTCGTCACCAACGCCGTCGCTATGGGCGATGACGACGTTAAGACCCTCGAGGCCCTCAAGGCCAAGGGCGTCAAGTTCGAGGTCCGCAAGGTTCCTTCGGATGCCTCCGAGGATCTCGACGCCATGTTGAAGAAAGCTAAGGCCGAACTGGCCGCTCAAGCATAGTAAAGGAGGGTCCGATACATGTCTGCAATCACTATTCTGCTTGTTGCGATTGTCGCGTTGCTTGCCGGTATGGAAGGCATTCTGGATGAGTTCCAGTTCCATCAGCCGCTCGTGGCATGCACGCTTATCGGTCTCGTAACCGGTCACCTTCAGGAGGGCATCCTCCTGGGCGGTTCGCTCCAGATGATGGCCCTTGGCTGGGCTAACGTCGGCGCCGCCGTCGCGCCTGACGCCGCTCTGGCCTCGGTCGCTTCTTCGATCATCATGGTGCTCGCCCTCAACGGCGGCGCCACTGATTCGGCCAAGGCCGTTACCGCGGCCATCGCCGTCGCCGTCCCGCTGTCGGTCGCTGGTCTGTTCCTGACCATGATCTGCCGTACCATTGCTACCGCTATCGCTCACGCCATGGATGGTTGCGCCGAGAAGGGCGACTTCTCCGGCATCGAGCGCTGGCAGTATGCTGCCATCCTCATGCAGGGCCTTCGTATCGCCATCCCGGCAGTGCTTCTGTGCGTCATCCCGGCCGAGGCCGTTACCAACGCGCTTAACGCTATGCCCGACTGGCTGTCCGGCGGCATGGCTGTCGGCGGCGGCATGGTCGCTTCCGTCGGTTACGCCATGGTCATCAACATGATGGCCACCAAGGAGACCTGGCCGTTCTTCGTCCTCGGCTTCGTCCTTGCTGCCATCCCTCAGCTCACGCTGATCGCCCTTGGTCTCATTGGCATCTCCCTTGCCCTCATCTACCTTGGCCTTAAGGATCTGGCCAAGCAGGGTGGCGGCATGGGCGGTGGCTCCGGCGACCCGCTCGGCGACATTCTGAACGATTACGAGTAGGAGGGGAGTGATACATATGGCAGAGAACAAGATTCAGCTCACCAAGGCTGACCGCAAGAAGGTTTGCTTCCGTCATCAGTTCCTTCAGGGCTCGTGGAACTACGAGCGTATGCAGAACGGCGGCTGGTGCTTCGCAATGATCCCTGCGATCAAGAAGCTCTACACCAGCAAGGATGACCAGATTGCCGCTCTTAAGCGCCACCTGGAGTTCTATAACACCCACCCCTATGTTTCCGCCCCCGTCATTGGCGTTACCCTCGCCCTCGAGGAGGAGCGCGCCAACGGTGCTCCGATCGATGATGTCGCCATCCAGGGCGTCAAGGTCGGTATGATGGGCCCGCTCGCCGGCGTCGGTGACCCCGTCTTCTGGTTCACCCTTCGCCCGATTCTGGGCGCTCTGGGCGCTTCCCTGGCCATGTCCGGCAGCATCGTCGGTCCGCTGCTGTTCTTCTTCGCGTGGAACATCATCCGTTACGCTTTCCTGTGGTACACGCAGGAGTTTGGCTACAAGGTCGGCTCCTCCATCGCCAAGGACCTCTCCGGTGGTCTGATGGGCAAGGTCACCGAGGGCGCTTCCATCCTGGGTATGTTCATCATCGGCGCCCTGGTCGAGCGCTGGGTGTCCATTTCCTTCACCCCGATCGTCTCCACGGTCAAGCAGTCTGCTGGCGCCTTTATCGACTGGGCTAGCCTGCCCTCCGGTTCCGAGGGTATCAAGGAAGCGCTGACGATGTACAACTCCGTCGGTGCTACCGCCCTTGATCAGATGAAGGTCACCACGCTTCAGGCCAACCTCGATCAGCTCATCCCCGGCCTTGCCGCCGTGTGCCTGACCCTGCTGGTCTGCAAGCTCCTCAAGAAGAAGGTCAGCCCGATCGTCATCATCCTGGCTCTCTTCGCCGTCGGCATCATCGGTCGCTTCTGCGGCTTCATGTAAGCACGCTTCGGCTTAAGACCGAGAGTTGCTAGGTAAGGGCTTTTGAGCCATTGAAACGGACCGCACCCGGTGGGTACACTGGATGCGGTCCGATTGTTTTTATTGGAGGGCGAGGCGCGTATGGCGCAATCTCAGAACAGCACGGTCGATCTGGCAACGCCGGCAACCTGCCTGATGGGGCTTACCAGCCACGGTAACGTGATGGTGGGCAATAAGGCGTTCGAGTATTACAACGAGCGCAATCCCGAGGATTATATTCAAATCCCGTGGGACGAGGTCGACTATATTGCCGCCGAGGTTTTACGCGGCACCAAGAAGATCACGCGTTTTGCCATCTTCACCAAGGACAACGGTCACTTTACGTTTTCGACGCGCGACGACAAAGAGACGCTTCGTGCTGTCCGCAAGTACGTCGACGAGGATAAGCTCGTGCGTTCGCCCGACTTTATCGATGTGACGGCCAAGGGCGCCAAGAGCATCCCCTCCGTTATCAAAAACCTCTTCCACAAAGGTAACTAGTCATTAAAGAGCGCCCCCCAAAGTGGGACGCAGTTTCCCATGGGGCTCGATTGGGAAAGTGCATCCCAGTTTGAGCGCCTATTCTGGGATGCAGTTTCCGGAACAGGCTCAATTGGGAAACCATATCCCGTTTCGAGCTCAAATTCCGGGTCGTAGTTTCCTAGAGAGGCCCCATCCGGAAAGCCCGTCCCAGATTTCGTCTGGATAGTGGGACACGCTTTCCGGAAGGCTGTTCCACCGTAACTTCGAAGAGTGGCTATGCGCTGCATGGCAGTGGCGCAAATCTGCTACACTAGTACAACATGCCTCCGTAGCTCAGGGGATAGAGCACCGCTCTCCTAAAGCGGGTGTCGACGGTTCGAATCCGCCCGGGGGCACCAGAGGAATATCGAGCCCGGTACCGTTACGGTGCCGGGCTCTTCTGGTCTAAGGGCAGGATTCGAGCCGTCGACACCCGCGTCACCAATTTCCCCGCGGGGGGGGGAGTTTTCGAATCCGCCCGGGGGCACCAGAGGAATATCGAGCCCGGTACCGCTATGGTGCCGGGCTCTTCTGGTTTAAGGCATGCCGTAGTATTCGCTGCTTCAGATAAAGAAGGCGCCCGTTTGCTGGGAAGCAAGCGGGCGCCTGTGAGCGAATATGTTTGCGGCGAGAGCCGTGATGAGCGGTGGGGTGGCGACTAGTTGGTCGTACCGGAATCGTCACCCGTGCCCGAGCCAGAGCCCGAACCCGAGCCAGAAAGTGCGACCGTCAGCGTAATCGTGCTGTCGGTGGACTGCTTGCCGGTGGGGGAGACGCCCGTAACGGTGGCATCCTCGTTACCGCTCACGGGATTGCCGTTCTGGTCACAGAAGCCAATGTTATAGAAACCGGCGTTGTTGAGCGCGGTAACGGCAGCGGAAATGCTCTTGCCGTACAGGTTGCCCGGGACGGTGGCCTTGCCGGATTTCTTGGCAATGACGACGGTAATCGTGGCGCCGGGCTTCTGCTTACCGCTGGGGTTCCAGCTGATCACGGTGCCCTCGGTAACCGAGTCGTTCTCCTGGTAGCTCACGTCGACGCCAAAGCCTGCCATATCGAGGGCGTTGCGCGCCTGGGCCTCGGTCATGTCGGTCAGGTCGGGGACGGACGTGGTATCCGGGCCGCTCGAGACCTTGTACGAGATGGTCGTGCCCTTCGCGACTTCCTTACCGGCTTCGGTGGTCTGCTCAAAGACCTGGCCCTCATCGGCCTCGTTGGCCTCCTCGGAGGCGTTGCCCTTCAGGCCAACGCTTGCCAGTGCGGCTTCTGCCTGGTCCTTGGTCAGGCCGACAAGCTGGGGAACCTCAACCTTCTCGGAGGGCTTGGGGCCCTTGGAGATTACCAGGTTCACCTTGGTGCCCTTGGCCTTCTTGGTGTTGCCGTTGGGCGTCTGCTCGGCGACCTTGCCCTCGTCGACATCGTCGTTGTAGCTTTGGTCGATGGTGCCGACCTCGAGGCCGGCTTCCTTGATCAGCTCGACGGCAGTCTGCTGGTCCTTGCCCAGTACATCGGGAACGGTGACCTGCTCGCCGCCAAAGAGTCCTGTGGCAAAGGCCACCACGATGCCGATGACGGCAACCGCTGCCACCACGGCGGCGATGATCTTGTTTTTGTTGGATTTGGGCTCTTCGACCTCGTAGGAGCCGGTGGAGCCCGAAACCGAGCTACGGGTGGTATTCTGCCCGCTCACGCCCGAGACGGGACGCACCATGGCGCGCGTCTGATCGGAAAGCTCGCGAGTCTTGGTGGCGCCCAGCTCGCCGGGGGCACCGATGATGCGCGTGGGCTCCGAGACGTTGACGGCACGGCCCGACAGGTAGCTGTTGAGCACCTGACGCAGCTCGTCGGCGGTCTGGAAGCGGTTTGCCGGGTCCTTCTCCATGCACTTGAGGATGATGCGCTCAAGGTCGGCGTCGACACCGGAGTTGATCTGGCTCGGCGGAATAGGCAGCTCGTTGACCTGCTTGAGTGCGACCGAGATAGCGTCGTCACCGTCAAAGGGCACGCGGCCGGTGGCGCATTCATACATCACGACGCCCAGCGAGTAGATATCCGAGGTGGGGCCGAGGTCCTGACCACGGGTCTGCTCGGGGCTGACGTAGTGGGCGGTTCCCAGCACGTTGTTGTCTTGCGTGAGGTGGCTGTTCTTGGCGCGCGCGATGCCAAAGTCCATCACCTTGATGTTGCCGTCGGGCAGCACCATGATGTTCTGCGGCTTAATGTCGCGGTGGATGATCTCGTGCTTGTGGGCGACCGAAAGCGCGGAGCTGATCTGCGAGCCGATCTGGGCGACCTTCTTGGGGTCGAGGGCGCCGTGGCTCTTGATGCCGCTCTTAAGGTCGGTACCGCGCAGGTACTCCATGACGATGTAATAGGTGTCGCCGTCCTTGCCCCAATCGTAGACGCCCACGATATAAGGGGAGGAGAGACCGGCTGCTGCCTGGGCCTCCTGCTTAAAGCGTGCGGCGAAGGTTGCGTCGCCAGCATACTGCGGCAGCATGATCTTGACGGCTACCGTGCGGTCGAGGACCTGGTCCTGTGCGCGGTAGACGGTCGCCATGCCGCCTGTTCCCACCTTATCCTTGAGGAGGTATCTTCCCCCGAGGACCCTCTGTTCCATTCCTGCTCCTAACATAACTATTCGCTCAACGATGTGTGTAGTACCTACGATGTGGCCGCTGGGGCCGTGTGGCGCGTTGCCGCTAACTCTTCGGCCGCGGCGCGCCTCGGGTGTCCGATTCGATCATGGGCATCACGCTCCCTGTGCGGCAAGCGCCGCGGTCAGGACGATACCGGCGATCTTGGCGGCCTTGACGTCATGCTTGTCGAAATCCTCCAAGGCCACCGAGATGGCGACCGTGGGTGAATCGTAAGGTGCAAAGCCAACGAACATAGAGTTGACGTTGGTGCCGCCGGTCTCGGCCGAGCCGGTCTTGCCGGCGACCTTGACGCCGGGGATCTGGGCATCGGTGCCGGTGCCGGACTGGACGACGGCAAGCATGGCCTGCTTGACCTGGTCGGCCGTGGCGGAGCTGACGGCCTGCCCCAGCGAGCGGGACTGCGTGGTCTTGACCACGGTTCCGTCCGGGGCAAGTACCTGGGCTACAAAGTACGGGTCCATGACCACGCCACTGTTGGCGATGGCGGCGGCAATCACGGCGTTTTGCATGACGGTGGTCTGCGGGCCGGGCGTGTGGTCCATGCCGACAGGCTGGCCGGCGCCGGCCCAGGCGGTCTCCCACTCGGTCATGAGCGACGGGTCGGCCATGATGGAGGCCGCGGAGGTCAGGTCCTGGCCGAGCTTTTGGCCGTAGCCAAAGGCGTTGGCAAACTGTACGAGCGTGTTTGCGCCAACTTCGTTTGCCACCTGGCCGAAGACGACGTTGGAGGACACGGCAAAGGCCTGCTGCAGGCTGATGGTGCCGTAGCTCTCGTTGGCATAGTTGGTGACCGGTGCGTTGCCGATGTCCATGGAGCCGGGCGCCTGGTAGGTGCTGGTAAGGCTGGCGGTACCGGTCTCGAGTGCCGCGGAAAGCGTAACGACCTTAAACGTTGAGCCCGGCGTGTACAGCGCGTCCATGGCGCGATTGTACATGGAGCCGTCCTCGCCGCCGCCCGTCTGCAGCAGGGCATCGATGTTGGTGTTGTCGTAGGTGGGCGAGCTGGCACATGCGAGCACCGCGCCGGTACGCGGGTCGATGACCACTACAGCGCCCTTAAAGCCCTTGAGCGCCTGCTCAGCAGCCGTCTGGATGCGCGAGTCGATGGTGAGCTTGGCGGTGTTGCCCGGCTGGGTCTGGCCCGCGAGCGACGCGATGGCGTTGTTCCAGCTGGAGTAATCCTTAGAGCCGGTGAGCGTGTCGTTCATGACGCTCTCGATGGCGGTGGTGCCATACTGCTGGCTCACGTAGCCAACCACGTGCGCTGCCAGGTTACCGTTGGGGTAGGAGCGTACGTAGGTGCCGTCCTCCTGCTGCAGCGACTCGGCCAGCGTCACGCCGTCGGACGTGATGATGGAGCCGCGCTGGATGTACTTGGAGCGGGCGATGGTGTGGTTGTTGGTCGGCATGTCCTGATAGTCCTTGGCCTTGATGACCTGGACATAGGTGAGGTTGCCGATAAGGATGGCGAACAGCGCCGTAAAGGCGAGCACCGCGCGGGTTAGACGGTTGGCGAGCGCAACGCGGCCGAGCACACCGGATTCAGGCGTGTCGAGCAGGCGACGGCGCATGCGCGAGCCGACGGAATGGCTGCCGCTGCCGTAGGAAGACGAGGTGGCAAAGCGCGTGCCCGTCGGGGCGGCGGCAGATGCGGCCTGATCATCGGTGATGGCGGCCATGGTGCCGGTGCCGGTAAGCTCGGCCTCGCGTCCGGTCGCCTCGTCACCGGCGCGCAGCAGGAGCGCGACGATGATAAAGCTCGCCAGCAGCGAGGAGCCGCCCTGGCTCATAAAGGGCAGGGTGACGCCGGTCAGCGGGATCAGGCGGGTAACGCCGCCAACGATCAAAAAGGCCTGGAAGCTGATGGCTGCCGTAAGACCGGTGGCGCTAAAGGCGGCAAGGTCGGACTTTGCGCGGGCAGCTGTGGTGAGGCCACGCACGGCAAAGAGCATAAACAGGATGAGCACGGCGCCGCCGCCCAAAAGACCCATCTCCTCGCCGATGGCCGAGAAGATAAAATCGGACTCGACGACGGGGATGTTGTTGGCCATGCCGTTGCCGATGCCAACACCGACCAGACCGCCATCGGCAAGCGAGAAGAGCGACTGGACGATCTGGTAGCCCTGGCCCTGAGCGTCCTTAAACGGATCGACCCAAACCTGGAAACGCACCTGAACGTGCGACAGGAACTTGTAGGCGCCCACGGCTCCGACGGCTAAGAGCGCAAGGCCGATAACGACATACGAAAAGCGCCCCGTGGCAACGTAGAGCATCAGCAAGAAGATGGTGTAGAACAGCACGGCCGAACCCAGGTCGCGTTCGAAGACGACGACGAGCAGGCACACACCCCACACGGCAAACAGCGGCAGCAGCAGTCGCAGACGAGGGATCTTAAAGCCCAGGATCTTGCGGTTGGAGATGGAGAGCAGCTCGCGGTTCTCGGCTAGGTAGCCGGCCAGGAACAGGACGATAAAGACCTTGGCGAACTCGCCGGGCTGGATGGTAAAGCCCGCGATGCGAATCCACAGCTTGGAGCCCGAGATCGTGGTGCCGATAAAGATGGGCAGCATCAGCAGGATGATGCCGATAATGCCAAAGGTGTACTTGTAGCGCATGACCACGTCGAGGTTTTTGACCAGTGCAAGCGTTCCCACCATGAGCGCCACCGAGACAAACAGGATGATGAGCTGTGAGATGGCGAGAGCGGGGGCGAGACGCGTCACGAACGTGATGCCGATGCCCGAAAGTATAAATACGATGGGTAGGATGGCGGGGTCGGCGCCGGGCGCCAAGATGCGCACGGCGATATGTGCCGCGGCGAAGGCGGCAAAGAGGCCGATCGGTACGGCGAGCGTCTCAAAGGAGATGGCAGCGCCCGCGGTGAGGACGTACATCGCATACAGCAGGATGACGGGGAACGCCGAGGCGATGAGCAAGAGCAGCTCGGTGTTGCGGCGACTCATAAGCGGCACTCCCTTTCTAATTCTTATCGGAGGCTTCGGCCTCGGCGGACTGTTCGGCGGTTTTCTCGGAATCTGATTCGGAGGTCGATCCCTGATTGGTGTTGTCGCGAATCGTTTGCGCGTCGATCACCTGGCGGGTCTGCTCCTCGTCGATCTGGTGGCGGTACTTGGATATCGTGTCCTGCGCATCGTCGATACTTGTTTGCGGAATGCCCGCCTTGAGGCGGTTTTGCGTGTCTTCGGGCAGGTCGGACAGCTTGATGCTGGTTTCGCTTTCGAGCCAGTGGAGCTTGAGTCCGAGTGGCTTGCCGGGCAGGCCGCGCCAGACGGCGACATTGCCCTGGTAGGTACCCAGGTAGTACGAGCCGGTGACACCCGTGTAGGCCCAGATGCCAGCTGCCAGCACAAAGACGAGGGCCAGGATGGCGGCGATAGTAACGTTGCGGCGACGCACGCGTTGCGCCTCGCGCATGACGCCATCGTCAACCAGGTCAACGACTACTACGGTCACGTTGTCGTGGCCGCCGGCGGCAAGTGCCGCGTCCACTAGGTTGTCGACGCAGATTTGCGCGGTTGAGGATTGCGTGGCGATGTTCTCGATATCGCTATCGGGAATCATGCTCGAAAGGCCGTCAGAGCACAGGATCAGGCGGTCGCCTTCCTCGATATGCAGAGTGAAGTGGTCGGCATACATGGCGGGGTCCGAGCCCAGCGCACGGGTGATGACCGAACGGTTGGGGTGGACGCGAGCCTCGTCTGCCGTGATCTCGCCGGCGTCCACGAGCTCCTCCACGTAGGAGTGGTCGCGGGTCACGCGGATGAGCGTGCCCTCGTGGAGCAGATAGGCGCGAGAGTCGCCCACGTGGGCGATGGCGAGCGTGTCGTTTTCGATATAGGCGCAAGTGGCTGTGCAGCCCATGCCGGGCTTGCCCAGGCCGTTCAAGGCGGCCTCGATTACGGCGGCGTTAGCGGCCTCGACGGCTGCGGCCAAGCGTGCTGCGTCGGCGGACTGCGGGGCCGTTTTGGCAATAGTCTCGACGGCGATAGAAGAGGCTACCTCGCCGGCGGCGTGACCGCCCATGCCGTCGCATACGCAAAAGAGCGGCGACTGCACCAGGTAGGAATCCTCATTATGCGGGCGCACGCAGCCAACGTCGGAGCGGGCGCCCCACATGAGTTGCGTGGTGGTGCCGGCATCATAGGTCGAGTCGGTCTCGATGCGTTCCTCGGTCAGGGGCTCAAAGCTCATGGTCGAGCCGGGGTCTTTGAGCTTGGCCTCAACGGCGGCAACGTCGATTTCGGCGGTGTCACCGGGAGAGACGGTGTCGGTCTCGGCGTTTGATTCGGAATCGCCGGTGTCCGGGGAGTCGGGCTCCTCGGACATGCGGGCGGTCGACTCGTCGTCTTGCGGGCTGACGTCTATAGGCTCGGGCGTCGAAAAGTGCGACGGCGCGGGCGTGCTTTGCGACTGGGCGGCGGGCTCGGCCACGGCATCGGACTCGCTTGCGGGTGCAGGGCCGTCCTCGGGGGATGGCCCTGCCTCGGGTGCCGGCGTAGACGCGGGCGCAACCTCGGATGCCGGGGCTATGGGAAACGCCGGCGCGGCGGGCTCGGGTGCCGCAAACACCGCAGCGCTCTCGTTGATTGCCGCGGCGACGGGCTCTGCAAAGTGAGCCGGCGCCGGGGTTGCTTCGGGCGCTGTGGGCTGTTCCGCAGCATGTGCGCCGATGGGCGCCGCTACGGCATCCTCTTCGTCCTCGTTATCGGCGAGATCCGAAATATCATGCGTTACATGCGAAAGAGGCAGGGAGAACACGGTGTCCTCGGGCTCCACGGGTGCGGAGCCCGCCGGAGCGGCGTGGGCCGGCGCAGCTGTGGCGGCGGCCGGTGCCTCGGTCATAGTTGCGGACTTGTTCTCCTCGTCGATCATCGACGGTTCACCTTCATGACCACGTCGCCAATCTGGACTTCGTCGCCCTCACGCAGCGTCGCGGGCTCCACGAGCTGGCGGCCGTTGACGAGCGTGCCGTTAAGCGAGTTGAGGTCCTCGATGATGAGCGCCGGGCCCTGCAGCGAAAAGCGCGCATGCGAGGCCGAGACGAACGGTTCGTTGATGCAGATGTCCGAAGACGGCGAGCGACCGACGATGACGGGGCCGAGCATGTCTACGTGGATGCCGCGGATACCGCGCGGACCCTTGTCCACATCAATCGTCCAGATAGCCGAGTCGCGGCGCTGTCCACGCACAAGTCCCACGCCGGTCTTCATGACGGCGAACAAGAAGATATAGAGCAGGGCGACCAGGACGATGCGGCCTGCAAAAAGGACGATATCGATGTTCATAAGCGACTATCCCCTAAATTCAAAGGTGCTCAGGCCAAACGTCAGCAGATCGCCGTTGCGCAGCGGGCAGCGCGTAATGCGGCGGTTGTTGACGAGCGTGCCGTTGGTGGAATTGAGGTCCTCGATCGACCAATCCGAGCCCGTAAAGGTGAGCTGGGCGTGGCGGCGCGACACGTTGGGGTCGCGCAGGGCAATGTCGGAAACTGAGCGCTCGCGACCGATGGTCACCTGTGCGGAGGTGATGCTATGGCTCTCGCCGCTCACGACGTCGACGAGCTGGGCGAGCGGGCGCTGCGGGGCGCGAGTGCTCGCCATGTTGGAGGCGATGCCGGCTGCGGCGCCTAGGCCCACGGCGGCACCGGTCGCGGCGGCTCCGCCCATGCCGGCAAGCGCGTCGCGCGAGACGGTCTGAGGCACCGGGATGGGTGCGGCGGCGGGGTCGGGGACGCTAGGCGCGAAGGGGTCTGCCACGGCAAGCGGGTCGGGAGCGGCGGCGCGAGGCGTCGGCTGCTGCTGGGGCATGGCGGCGGGGCGCTGCTGCTGCGGGGCAGCAAACTGCTGCTGGCCGGCGCGCGGGGCGCTGGCGGCACGGCTTGCCGCGGAGTTGTTCTGGCCCAGGCCGTTTTGATAGGCGCGCTCTTCTTCGTACAGGCGGCCGAGCGTGGGGGCATCGACGTTCTCGGCAAAGACCGAGAACTTGCCGGCGCGCAGCTGCGGATCGATCATAAAGCGCACGAGGGGCTCGCCGACAAACACATAGCGGCGCTTTTCGGCCTGCGCCTTCACAAACTCGCGGACCTCGCGCGAAAGCTCGGGGTAGAACGGGGCGAGCATGGGATCGTCGTCGGCGGCGATCAGGATGGTATAGAGTGCCGGCGCCGTGTTGACGCCGTTGATCACCAGAGTCTGATCCTCCATGTCGCGAGCGGCCTGCTTGGCAAGCTTCTTAAAGGAGAACGGGGCACGGGTGGCACCGAAGATGCCGGCCACGTGGTCCTCGAAGATGTTCAGGAAGTTCACGAAAGATCACTCTCCGTATAGGTTCTTTGGTATCCGAGCAAATATAGGCATATCCCAACGATTATAGAGGATAGGGTTCCCGCAACCGCCGCCTTGGCGATGACCGCGGCTGCAAGGCTGGCAATTTCCATATGGTGTGCAAGACAGGACGCCGCTGCGCAGCCGATGCCGGTGACAGCGATGGCGGCGATTGCGGCAAGGTTTGAGCCCTGATTGGCACGCTTGGCATGGGCATTGAGCAGCGCGGATGACGCTGCGGCAGTTGCCGCGGCCAGCCCAAAGGCAGCCCAAAGGAGTGGGTCTCCCAGCGCTGCGGCAACGTTACCGAGCCCCAGCACGCCTCCGGCTGAAAGCGCGACTGTCGCCAGGCGGGCAAAAAGCGCGCCCATGCCCGTTGCCGCGGCGGCGCTTGCCGGGCCGAGCCAAAATGACGCGACGCCGGCGGCGACCCCAGCTGCCAGGAAGGTATTGCCGGTCAGACAGCCAAGCGCGAGTGCACAGGTGAGTGCGGCGCTCGCGGCAGCCTCGGTGCGACCCCAGGCGATCCACCAACCGGACATGGCGGCGGCAAAGATCACCGCGACGGGCAACATCGACAGGATGCCCTGCGCCTGCATGGTGGCGTTGGCCATGAGCACCAAAAAGCCCACAGCCGAGATGGCCGAGCCAATCTGGGGGGCCAGGCCAGCCGCCGCTCCGATCGCGATAGCCGCAATGACCAGGCTGGGAAGCGCCGCGACCCCGGCCGTTTGCATCAGCAAAAAGCTAAAGGTGCCGCACGTTAGCGTCGAGATAATGCGCATGGTGTAGTCGCGCGCATGGCTCCAGCGCGTGCCCGCCCAGCCGAGTGCGGGGTCGACCTCGATGGCGTCGTCCTCGTAGTGCGACGGCTCGATACCGTCGAGCTCCTGCTCGTCATCCGAAAGCTCGCCAATCATTTGCTCCAGGCTGCGACGGCCCTCGCGCACGCTGCCCAGACCGGCAAGGAGCTGGTCGCAAAATGCCTCGATGCTGTTGGGGCGGTCCTGCGGCATGGGGGAGAGCGCGCTCATGAGCGCGCTCTCGGCTCCCGGGGGAAAGTGTGGTATCAGCTCGCTGGGATAGGTGGCGCCGCCGATGATGCGGTCGAGCGAGTCGGCGGGCGTGGCCGCCATAAAGGGAGCGCTGCCGCACAGGCCCTCGTAGATCACACAGGCGAGGGCAAAGACATCGGCGCGCTCGTCGACCGTGCCGGTCTCGATATCGAGCTGCTCGGGCGGCATGTAGCCGATGGTGCCGCCGCGCGAGCCGCCAAAGCCACCGGCGGACGACAGCCGCGCCATGCCAAAGTCGGTGAGCTTTACATTGCCCGAGTGGTCGATGAGCACGTTGGCGGGCTTAATGTCCAGGTGGAGTACGCCATTACTATGGGCGAAGGTGAGCGCCTGGCCCAGGGCATCGGCAATGGCTGCGGCCTCGTCAAAGGTAAGTGAGTGGCCGTCCACGCGATGTAAAAACTCGGCCAGCGACATGCCATCGACATATTCCATAACCAGGTAGGCATAGGCTGTGTCGTGCGTAAAGTCGATGACCTGCACGATATTGGGATGTTGAAGCATGGCGGCAGTGTGCGCCTCGCGCAGGACATCCATGATGTCGCTGGCGGGCATGCCGGCACCGTTGATAAGGGGGATGCGCTTAATGGCGACGCGGCGGCGCAGGTGCGTGTCGCGGCAGATCTCGATGGAGCCAAAACCGCCGGTCGCGAGCGTCTCGAGCGGCTGGTACCGCTTGAGCAGCTCGCGAGAGCTGGTGCCCTCCAAGGGAACGTCCGGCGAGAACCGGGCGGTATGTTGCGAGAAAAGCGGCATGGCCAACCCTCGTGCGTTTAAAGTTCGTTTGCGAGCGGCGGGCGCGGGGCCGAGCCGTTCGCGGTGGCATAGATGCT
This sequence comes from Collinsella sp. CLA-ER-H7, assembly GCF_040092345.1. NCBI lineage: Bacteria > Bacillati > Actinomycetota > Coriobacteriia > Coriobacteriales > Coriobacteriaceae > Collinsella > Collinsella sp. CLA-ER-H7. The sequence continues at coordinate 203,086 of NZ_JBBNLT010000003.1, forward strand.
GCTAGTGTAGCACGCTCGGGCGGATGGCGAGGATAACGGGATGCGAGGCTGCCTGTCTGGCTTGCCCTTAGCGCTTCTTCTTGTTCTTCTTCTGCTTGCGCTGCTTGCCCTTGGTCTCCTGGGGCTTGTCGCCCTGTTTGGCCTCGGCGGCGGCCTTCTCGGCCTTCATTTTCTTCTTCTTGGTCTCGATGCGGAGTTTTTTGTTGATACGGGCCTTGAGGAAGGAGCCAAACTGTTCGGCATCGCCACGGACGAAGGTGTCCTTGGGGATCGTCACGCCCTGGTCGGCGAACATGGCCACAAAGATGCGCTCGCCGTCGAGTACGTGGTCGAGCTTGTCAAACGGGAAGAACTGCGACTTGCCGCTCTTGCCCCAAACCATCAGGCCGTCCTCGTTGGCGGCGACGCGGCGATAGCGGCCACCCATGGACTCGTCGGCCTCGACGGCGTCGATAAAGTCGCGGGCTAGCGTGTGGTGCAGGTTCTTGCTCCACCAGGCCAAAAAGGCGCCGAACACGATCAGCACGACGCCGAACTTGATCCAGCTGCCGCCGGCCACCAACATGCCGACGCCGATGAGCGCGGCAATCGCGGCGGCGACGTACAGGGAGCCACGGCGCCTGGGCGAGGCGACCAGGCGCGCAAAGTCGGTGACCAGGTCGTTTTCGTACTGGTACTCGTTGAGGTACAGGATGCCGTCGTCGGCCGCGGCCTGCTCCTCGAGCGCGACCTCGACCTGGTCGGCTGCTTCGGAGGGAACGAGGTTGCTCTCTGCGTCTGCCATGCTCTTTAGACTCCTATCGCGGCGGGCTCGCCGTACGGGTTATTATGAATGCAGTATGCCGTGCGACCGCATGGCCGTCGCGGCAACAAATCTCAGTATACCCGGGGGAGCACCCATGGAATCGTTGTACCGAAAGTATCGCCCGCTCACCTTTGACTCCGTGGTGGGCCAGCAGCATATCGTCTCGACGCTCGAGCACGCCATCACCGAGGGGCGCCTGTCCCACGCGTACCTGTTCTGCGGACCGCGCGGCACGGGCAAGACCACCATGGCGCGCATTCTGGCCAAGGCGCTGCTGTGCCGCAATGCCGAGGCGGCGCGCGCCGAGGGTGCAAGCGGCTGCATGCCCGACGGTACTTGCGAGGAGTGCGAGCTCATTGCCGAGGGTAACCACCCCGATGTCTACGAGCTCGATGCCGCCTCCCGCACGGGCGTGGACAATGTGCGCGAGGAGATCATCAACTCCGTCAACTTTGCCCCGGTGCGCGGCAAGTACAAGATCTATATCATCGACGAGGTCCACATGCTCACGACGGCGGCGTTCAACGCGCTGCTCAAGACGCTTGAGGAGCCGCCGGCGCACGTGATCTTTGTGCTGTGCACCACCGACCCGCAAAAGATTCTGGAGACCATCCTCTCGCGCTGCCAGCGCTTCGATTTCCACCGTATCGGCAACGAGGATATCGAGCATCGCCTGGCATACGTGTGCGAGCAGGAGGGCTTCGATTACGACGACGAGGCGCTGGCTATCGTGGCGCGCCATGCAAAGGGCGGCATGCGCGACGCGTTGTCCACGCTGGAGCAGCTGAGCGTCTTTGGCAACGGTTCTGTGCATGCGGACGACGCCCGCTCGCTTTTAGGCGAGGTTTCGGACCAGATTCTGGGCGAGTTTTCCCGCGCCATTGCCGATCGCGATGTTGCCGAGCTGTATGGGCTTATTCGCGCGCAGGTCGAGGAAGGTAACGATCTGCTGGAACTGACGCGCGACCTGGTGGCGCACGTGCGCGACGTGTATGTTGCCTGCGTTGCCGGTGCCCGTGCCGAGTTGTTTGAGGGCGGCTCCGAGCAGGCCGAGGCGCTTGCTGCCGAGGCCGCTGCCTTTGGCGAGCATCCTGCCGACCGCCTGGCTCGTGTGCTGACAGTGCTCGACGATGCCGCACTGGAGATGAGGGGCGCGAGCGACGTGCGCCTGGTGCTCGAGATTGCCTGCACGCGTCTGGCTCGTCCCGAGGCTGATTTAACGATTGAGGCATTGGCCGAGCGCGTGGCACGCCTGGAGGCCATGGTTGCCAACGCCGCCGTGCCGGCGAGCGTGGCTGCTGCTCAGGCCGCCGCGCCTGCAGCATCCGTACCCGCTGCTGCCCAACAGCCGACGCTCATTTCGGGCGCCCGCGCTGCCGCCCCGGCGGCATCCGCTGCCCCCGCTGTTACGTCCGCGCGCCAGGGCGGTATGCCTTGGGACCGTGGTGCTGCCGCTCCGACGGCTCAGCCTGCGCCCCGTTCTGCGTCCATGTCAGCTTCCAAGCCTGCAGCGCCTGCACCTCAGCCTGCGCCGGCTCCGACGCCTCAGCCCGTTGCGGCCCCCGCGCCTGCCACCGCTCCGGCACCTAAGCCCCAGTCCAACAACGCCGCCCAGGTTGCCGCCGCCGGTGCCGCCGAGACGCCCGCGGTCGAGGATGCCGGAGAGCTGCAGCGCAAATGGGCCGAGGTTGTCGAGCGTGTCAAGGCGCGTCAGGCTTCCTACGCAGGGCTTTTGCTCAACGCCCGCGCCACGGCCGACGACGGCTCCAAGCTCACGGTCTCGTTCCCCGCGGGTTCGACTTTTGCCATTAAGATGCTCGGTCGCGCTGATACGCAGTCGGTGGTCCTACCGACGGTCTGCGCGGTCTTCGGTCGTCGTACCGTCGACTATGTCCTGGATGGGGGTGGCACGCCGGCTCCTCAACATGAGGAGCATTCTCCATCTGCACGGGCTGCGGCATCTGCGGACCCGCAACCCGTGTCCTCGGCGGCCCCTGTATCCTCGAGCGCCAGCGCGTCGCAGCAGCAAACGGCACCGGTAGCGGCATCGACCCCGTCGGCGCCTAAGCCCGCGGCGCCCAAACCGGCTGCTCCGACACCCGCGCCCAAGCCCGTCTCGCCTGCGCCCAAGTCGTCTGACCTGGGCAAAGCCCCCTGGCTACGCTCCGACAACCCCGCCGGTGCTCCTGCCACGGGTAAGCTCCCGACCGAGCCCGCACCCCGTGCGCCCGAGCGCGCGTCCGCTCCCAAGACTCAGCCTGCCGCGCCGTGGGAATCCGAGCAGGTACCCTACGACGACGCCATGGTCGGCGGCTTTGCTGCCGATGCTGGCGGGGACGATCTGCCTCCGTTCGACGTGCCGGGTGCGGCGTCCGCGCCCAAGTCCGCTGTAGCTGCCCCCAAAGAGGAGGACGCTCCTGCGGCTCCCTGGGAGTCCAACCCCGGTGCGGGCAGCCCCTTCGGCCATCAGGGTGCAGCCCCGAGCATCCCGCAGACCGAGGACGAGGCCAAAGACCTCATCCGCAGCGTCTTCGGTCAGGCCACCATCTTCAAACCGGTGGAGTAACCGTGCGGGCGGGTATGCTGCTCAAGAAGAGATCTCTTTGCCCGGGCGCATCTGTATTTCGGACATGTGCAACGCGGTGCCGCGTATCTCGCATTCGAGCAGACAGGTACGTGACGGTCGGCCTAGGATGCTGAGGTCGATACGATACGTCGCATGGCTGTCCGTGTGCTCGACTTGCTCGGCGTTGAGGGTTGCTCCGATTGTCAAGAAAGCGCCTGGTTCGGCATCGACAATCTTGGAGTCCTTTATCTTGACCTTGAACTCTTGGTAGAGGGACGGGCTGTTGTAGTAAATGGTTCGAGTTCCGTCGGTGCACTCATCGGTCGCTTCCCATTTGACGACGGGCTGGTCCGAGCTGGCTATCAGCAGTTCTGCTCCAAAAGCTATGGCATGGGTGATGACAACCAGCAATGTCCAGCCGACAAAGAGATAGAGAACCAAATATGCAACGGGGTGTTTTGAGCGGATGTTTTGGAGCACGTCGTGGGCATTCATGGGGCACCTCCAAATTGCTATCTATGGCAATCAAATTATACCTCGCCGTCATGAGCGCCGCCTCGAGTAGTGGCTCGGCATTTAGCCATTTAGTGGTACGCATTAAATGTCGGATTCCGGCTCTACAAGATTTAGCTTTCAATATTATGCAGATGCGAATTATTCAACTTTGCATAATTTTTGGGTGCGGCTTGCACTCCAGGACATGTATATCGACTGAGGTAGCGTGTCCGCCCCGTTCGCTGGCCTCGCGCCGTGGTACGATTTTCGAGTTTGAAAGTCCCGCCGTGCTCCGGCTGCCCTTGCAGCTCGGCGTGCGGCCGCACGTAAAGGAGCCATCATGGCCGGTATGAACATGCAGCAGATGATGAAGCAGGCTCGCAAGATGCAGGAGCAGCTTGCCGCCGCGCAGGAGAACCTCAAGTCCCAGACCGTCGACGCCTCTGCCGGCGGCGGCATGGTCAAGGTGACCGTTAACGGCGAGATGGAGCTCGTCAACCTCACCATCGATCCCGATGCCCTCGATCCCGAGGACGTCGATATGCTGCAGGACATGATCATGGCTGCCGTCAACGAGGCCGTCCGCGGCGTCAACGAGCTCGCCAACAAGCAGATGGGCGCCATCACCGGCGGCCTCAACATCCCGGGCATGCCGTTCTAAGACACACATATAAATGAGTGCGAATCACAGTCTGCAAAAACTGCTCGATGAGCTGGGCCGTCTGCCGGGCATTGGTCCCAAGTCGGCCCAGCGCATCGCCTATTACCTGCTCGAGGCCGATGCCGAGGAGGCCCGCCGCCTGGCCGAGGCCATCCTGGAGGTCAAGCAGGAGGTCCACTTTTGCAGCCGTTGCTTTAACTACGCCACGGCCGACGAGTGCTCCATCTGCCAGGACCCGATGCGCGATACCACTCGTATTTGCGTGGTGGGCGAGCCGCGCGACGTCCAGGCAATCGAGCGCACGGGCAGCTACCACGGTCTCTACCACGTATTGGGCGGCGTAATCAGCCCCATGGACAAGATTGGCCCCGAGCAGCTGCACATTCGCGAGCTGCTGGCACGCTTGGGCCACGAGGATATCCATGAGGTCATCATCGCCACCAACCCCAACATCGAGGGCGAGACCACGGCGAGCTATCTGGCCCGTACCATCAAGCCGTTGGGCGTCGAGGTGTCGCGTCTGGCAAGCGGCCTTCCCGTGGGCGGCGACTTGGAGTATGCCGACGAGCTTACGCTTGGCCGCGCCATCGAGGCCCGTCGCGCGATTTAGGTGGCGAGCCTGCTCCTGCCGTACGTTATCTTCGCGGTCGCACGGGGTAGTCATAATTTCCCCGTGCGACTGTGAGTTTGTTGTGCAACAAAGATACTTCGTATCCGCTTATCGCATGGATGCTTCCGCTCGCATCCTTAATTTGCCCATTCGTTGCGCAACCTTTTGGGTTCGCTGATACACTCAAATATGGATTCGAATGAATGCGCCGCTTCTGAGCGGCGTGTTTTTGTTGGAGGAGAACGCATGCGGCCCGGTGGCACTCAGACAAAGCGCGGCGCCGCGGTGCGCATGCGACGCCGACTGGGCTTGGCGCCTCGGGCGTACGCACTGCTATCGTGCTCGTTGGTGCTGGTCATAGCTGGCGTTTCTGCCTATGGCATGACCGTGCCGTCCATGATGCAGGCGCATGCCGCACGCGAACCGCGCGTGGGGCATGAGGTCAAAAGTGATCTGGGTACCACGACTGGATATGCTTGGGCAAGCGTGGTCGCGCATATTGTGTTTGGCACCGACGATGCGGACGGCGCCGAGGCCCCGGACAACGAAGTCACGCTTGCCAATGGCAAAACCATCGTGCTCACCAACACCAAGATCATCGATCGGTTGTCCAACAATAACGTGGCGGCAACGGTGAATAAGGTCGAGCAGCAGAAGGAGCAGGACGCCCAGCAGTCCGGAAAGCCCGGTAGCTCGGATACTTCTGGCTCCGGCTCGAATTCGTCGAGTTCGAGCGGCGGCTCTGGGTCGGGCTCCTCTACCGGAGGGTCTGGAAACGGCGGCTCGACGGGCGGCAACACTGACAACGATGCAAACTCCGGTGGCCTTTCCGCTGCTGATGAAGAGGGCATTCACAGTTGGCTTGTGACCAAGTACAACATGCTCGACGGCTATGTTTCTCGTGCCAATGACGTGGTCTCGACCTATAACTCTACGGGAGATCCCAGGCCGTGCGACAGCCTGGTCGGGGAGATGTTTGTTATTCGAGCTGAGTTCGGTCGTCAGACATTCTCGCCCCGGTCAAAGTGGTATCAGCAGTATGCCAATCTGTGGGGCTGTTACACCAACCTATGTCAATGGGTCGGCCATTACGGCGATGATGACGTCGCGCTCGGTAACTTCAACAATAACGTGGCGGCGCTTGCCCTATGATGATCGATCTTGCATCCACCACACCACAATCGCTCGGTCGCGATCCCATGGTCGGTCTGCGCCTGGCGCGTGTCGACGGGTTTGAGCCGGCCATTGCGCTCGGTCAGGACGAACTGCCTGCCTATCTGCGTCGTTTTACGATGCTGTTTGCCGACGATGCCACCATGCGCCGTGGCGGTATCGGCCGCGTGACGCGTGCCGTCAACGCCCAAGGCGAGGCCGTGGCACTCAAGCAGCTCATCTTGCCGACGCGCGATGAGTTTGACGACGATGCCGCTCACGAGGCGCTGGTCGCCAAGTTCAAGGCGGCGTTTCGCGAGGAATACGAATGCCATCGCGCCCTTTCGGGCCTTAAGGGCTTTCCCCGCCTCTATGGCTGGGGCGAGGTCGACGGTGTGCCTGCAATTGTCATGGAATGGGTCGAGGGCGAGACGCTTGCCCGCTTGCGTTCGCGACTCGCCGTGGACGATGCCGGACGCCTGTCGCCGCTTGTGGCGGCGCGTCTGGGTCGCGACCTGTTCGATCTGCTCTGCCGTATGAGCCTGGTGGGTGAGGGCTTTGTCCATCGCGATATCTCGCCCGCTAATATTATGGTGCGTACGGCGCGTCTACCGCTTGACCGGCAGCTTGCCGAGGGCACCTTTGACCTGTGCCTGATCGACTTTGGCTCGTCGCTGGCGCTCGAGCCTGCGTCGGCCGTGGCCGGTACCGGCGGCAAGGCGTCGTTTACGGAGCGCTATGCCACGCTGCGTCGCGCGACGGTTGCCTATGCCCCACCCGAGATGCTCACCGACGATATTCCCGATCTGCGCGCTTTGCGTATGTCGCCGGCGATCGACGTCTACGCCGCGGCAAGCACGGTTTACGAGCTCATTGCCGGCGTCGCGCCATACGAAGCCGCGCCGAGCACTTCGGGCACCTCGGGTTCGCGCAAAAAGACGCGCGACATCGCCAGCCCCTACCGTCTCAAGATGGACACGCGGCCCGACTATCCCATTGGTGCCCATGCGCCCGGTTGTGATTTGACTCAGCTGCTTCGTCGTGAGCCCGATGTGGCGCTCGCCGCGGCCGAGCAGGCCCAGCAGCTAGGGCTTGAGCCGGATTCCGAAGAGCTACGCGATGCGCTGACGTTTGTCGATTCCCAGCTGTTCGACGTGGTGATGGCCTGTCTGTCCAGCCATCAAAAAGATCGTCCCGAGCCGGCGGCGGTCGAGGCGGCGCTCTCGGCGTTTTGTGACCACTATGCGCAAAATGTCGGTCGTTCGCTCCGCGGCGAGCCGCTCACGCCGTGCCCCATGGATGCGTCTGGCCGCGCGGTTCGTCGCGCGCTGATGGTCGGCGCGACGGTCGTCTGTGGCGTGGTTTGGGCTGTGGTCGTGGTTTCGGCCGCGCTGCTGGCGTCGGGCGCTCGCGTGACGGCGACTTTGGGATCGCTCGTGTGGTCTGGGTCGCTACCGGGTATTATTGCCGCGCTGGCGTTGGCGCTGCCAGGCATAGCCGGCGTTGCCACGGGGGCACTTGCGCGCAATCGGCGCTCGGGGTTCCTGCAGGGTGTGCTTGCGCTTTCTGCCTGCGAGGTTCCGGTGCTGGTTGTGGCTGCATGTATCGTATTTTCCCAACGCGCCGTGACGGGCGGCCTTGTTGCCGCTCTGGTTGCAACCTATACGCTTACGTGGTTTTTGCTTGCGATGGGCTTTGCCTTTGAACTTCCCGTTTCGGCACCGCGACGCACAAAAGCCCAGATGGCGACTCCGCTTGCCGGTGGAGCCGCAGCTGCCCGTACTTTTGGCGGACCTGTCGAAGTATCGTCCGATTCTATTTCTACGACCAAGGAGGCTTAGGTCATGGCATCTCAAGTTGAGCTCACCCCATGCGGGGCCATGTTTGACATCTTTAAGCGCGCGGCGCATCTGAGCCATATCGAGCTGTGCGGCTCGGTGCTTTCGTCCCGTCCGCTCGCCGACGGCCGCAGCCCGCAGAGCCGGGCCGCCGATCGCTCTTGGGTTTCCCGCTTTATCGTTCGCGCGCCGGTCGGCACGCTTCAGCAGCACTACTTTGCCGAATACGGTACCTCGGCTGCGCGTATTATGTCGCAACTGGCCCTGCGCCAGCGAAATCCCATGGACTCCACGGCTGTGATCAATATGGTGTGCGGTCCCGCAGGTGAACCGATGGTACGCGCGCTCGAAGAGTGCCACCAGGACACGAATCTCTATCGCAACGCGCTCGATCGCCTGTCCCAGGCGGCGGAACTCATGCCCGCCGAGCGCGCCGAGGCCGTGCTGGTGCTGTTTGTCGCCGTCGGTTGTTCGGCGGATGTGCGGTCCTCGGTGAACTATGCCATCGACTACGCGCACGCGACCTGTGGCGGAGGCACCTCCACGCCGCGTTCGCTTGGCATGTCGATGACCGCAGGCGAGCGCGAACCCGCCCCGGCGCACCCCTTGGGCTTGCTGCGCGTGCAAAACAGTTTTGTCGTGAGCGCCCCGCGCTGGATTCAGCCGAGTGAGCAGGGTGTTGAGATTGGCGCGCTGGCCACTGGTGAGGGCGATATTACCGACGTCGGCGATGATGTCTCGGCCCGCCATGCCCATATCTGGTGCGATGCTCAAAATATCTGGCACGTCGAGGACTTGTCGTCCACCAACGGAACCGTGGTGGTAAACGGGGCCACGCGCGTCTGCATTCAGGTCGAGCCCGGCCGTTCCGCCCAACTCAATCCCGGCGACGAGCTCAAGCTCGGCGAATCCACTACCTACGCCATTCTCTTCGGTGCCCTCTAGCCGGCAGATAGGGCCGTTCCTTTTCTGCCGGCACTTGGGGACACTCCTCGGCGCGCCAGAGCCGGTCGCCCGGGGATGGAGGGGCCATTTCGCCCCTTGGCGGTCAGTCGGGGCGAAACTAGAAGATCTTTCCGATTCGCGGCTGTTCATGCTTGTAGAGCATCTAAAACAATAGGATGTTATTCTGGAATATGCCGGGTGCGTGAACTTGCCTGTCTTAGCCTTAATAAGGTATAGGGGAGTTTGGCTCAGGGGTTCCGTCTTGTTCTTCAGCGCAGTATTGTGGGACAGATTTGCTGAGATTGGCGCCTTACACCGCAGAGCGCACGGAAGGCTCTCGATTTGTGTTCTGGCCCCAGAATACAGGGCCTGATACTTACCAACTGTGGCATGGATGTAACATCTGTAGAAATCAACCCTTTTGTTGTCGACCTTTGTAAGAAAAACACTGCCATCAACTCTTTGGATGACGAAACTAGGGTGCGTGAGGGGAGCCTTTACTCCCCTCTGAGAGATGACTCATGTTTTTCGCTTGTCGTTGTGAATCCTCCGTTACTGCCGATTCCGGATGAGATTCCTTATCCCTTCGTTTGAGATGGAGGACAATCGGGTCTGGATAAAACACTTCGTATTCTTAAGGGTGGCGATACGCATTTAGAGAAAAACGGTAAATACTGCTAATAGGGGTGACGACGATGGTGCAGGGGCGACCCGCGATGCTCTCATCAATACGTCGGATACTTGGGAAATCAGGTCTAGATGCATGTATGATGATGCTGTGTGGCTATTCAATTAATCCGCGTTCCGAATGGGTGCAGGGTATAGCTGCGACATCGTATGCTTTTGACCCGGCGCGATACTCAGATATTTCTGAGGCGGTTGACGAAGTTTATACGCACTATGCCGCGCAAGGCGTTTCGGAAGTTTGCACATCTACGTTACGGGCTTAGGTTTCTTCAAGCGAGCAGGCCGGTTGCGTTATTTCGAGCGATTTTTCTAGTCTAGACGACAAAAGGCAAAGGATTTGATGGGTATAAAACGCGGACGTTTGTGGGCGGATGCTCAAATCTATTGTGGCAATCGGGCGGTTGAAAAAGATATTTCAACCGCCCGATTGCCAGGTTCGTCGGAGGAGATGTCCGATTCCGACTCTCTTGTAGGAAGAGCTTGAGATCGTATTGGCCCAAGGCAATCTTAAAGCAGTCTCATTGGCAAATCTTCGCTCCTGTTGTGTTGAGGTGTAAGGTATCAGTGATTGATGTTTTGTGGCGGGTAGATTGGGGCCTTCCTTGATTCGATGCGTTCTCTCGAGGTTCATCAGAGCAAAAGGGGCTTTCGTCTTCATTGCTATCACGGTGATTGGAACCGCTCTCTCCTATGCCATGCCATACGTGAACGGGAAATTCTTAGATTTTCTTCTCGGTAACCGCAGCGAAAGAGACGCCGTACTCTTCGCGCTCCTGGTTGCGTCAATAGGAGTTTTCTCCACCCTCTTTACTTATTTTGCAGGAACACTTTCCATTCGCATAACCACGAGACTTTCCTTTGATCTTCTCAGGGAGGCCGTCTTGCGTTTTGAAAGAGACGATTACTTGGTGAGTCGGACCATCGATCCAGCCTATACAACGCAACGGATTATTTCCGACTCCAGCGTGGTCTCATCCTTCGTTTTGGCGAATTTTATCAGTGCGCCGCTGTCCATTGTAGCCATTCCCATCGTATTGCTTATCATATGGTCAATTGATTCAACTCTCGCGGTGTTTTCCATCATTCTCCTCATCGTGTATTTCTGTGTAATTACTGGGTTGAGGAAACTTTTGTATAGGGTCACGTATGAGAAGAAAGAGGCGGACAGCGCCTTTTACGCCGCAATTGCATCGCAGCTTAATCAGATTCTCAACATTCAACTGACATCTTCGTACGGCAAGAGCGAACAAGCGCTCGACGCTGGGTTTAAGAGCTATTTTCCCAAAGTTTTGCGCTCCGGAAAGCTATCATATTCTCTGACATCGCTCGATGGTCTTTTCGCAGCGTTGTTTCAAGCGGTGATACTTGTTGTTTCCGGAGTACGAATCATTAACGGAACTATGTCAATAGGCGAGTACACTATCATCGGTACATACTTCGCGGTTCTCTTTAAGACTTTGAAAAGTATGATGTCATTGTTCAAATCCTATCAAGATGCCAAAGCATCATGGGATAGGACGGCTATCGCGACGAGAGAAAAGGAGAGATCGGGGTGGAATCGGACCGATTTAGCTAAACTCGATGAAATAAATGACATTTCGGTATCTGATTTGGAATTCTCGGTTGCCCTTCCAGACGGATCTGTCCGAGAGGTCCTCGGCGGGTTTTCTTTCAAGTTTTCCGGTCCTGGTACATATTGCATAGTTGGGGAAAACGGAAGAGGCAAGACGTCACTTCTTTACTTGATGCTCGGGCTATACTCATCGAAAGGCAAAGTAAAATACAACGGCGTGCCAATCGAAGAATGCGACTTGGATTACATACGTGCGAGAGAGATATCGTGCTGCCCACAGTCGTGCTTCGCGCCGGACGAAACGGTGAAAGAGCTGTTAGAGTATTTCGACACGCCCTTTTCTTCCTATCACCGGGGTGTAGATGGCCTACTTTCGCTGGAAAACAGCGTGAAGGAGTTGCTCGGGAAACGTTGCTCCGCGCTTTCGGGCGGTGAGCTGCGCCGAGTGTACTTATGGTCGGCGATTTCACGCAAGTCGTCAGTTTTGGTACTCGACGAGCCCACGACTGGGTTAGACGCTGTAAGCCGCGCCGAGCTTGCGGCCTATGTTAAGCGCAACAAGCAAAGCCAGCTGATCATCGTTGTCTCTCACGATGACGAGATGGTCGGCGCGGTAGAAGGGGTAGTGGATTTAGGCAGCATGTACCAGGGTAAATGATGACAAGTGTAGTGCTGCCCAACTGGCAGAGATAACAAAAAGGCGATGCAGATGCACGTAGCATTCAGGCGGTTCGGACTCGGTGCCTTCACGCCATCGCAACGCTTTCAGATATAGTTCTCGTTCTCTTACTAAAGGAAACTTTAGTCTACGTCATCTTGTCGAGACAGAGGTGAAGCGAAGTGTTGTCGCGACGTATCTTATTCCAGGTGGCTCAGTATCAGCGTGAGAATCGCACCAAAGTGTACTTACGATTCTCGTGTCCCACGGACAACATGAGCTGAGCATTGAGGTTCCACCCTTTGCTGCAACTACACGGGGTTGGACGGCAATGAATATGCCGGGCCGCATACCACGCGCAGCGGGGGTCCATGTCCCAGTATGTTGCCTACAGCAGCCTCGATGTCCACGCACACATCATCTCTGCCTTCGCGTTCAATCCATTTGCCGGAGAGTGCGAGGGTTGCCAGGCCGTAGAATTCGAGCCGAACAAATGAAATGCGGTATCAGCGCATAGGATTAAACTGACGATTGCTTTGCACTGAGAATACGCTTGGAAAGCCGCCATGGGTGGCGGCCCGGGTTAAATAGAGAAGCCCGTCCGATCACTTTGAACTGCCTCCCATTTCTTGGACATGAGAAATGGGAGGCTTTCTGGAGTGGGTATGATGAATTGGACACCTAGTTAAGAGCGAAAGGTGTTCAAGATGACCCAAAGAAGAAAGCGATACGACAGGCAGTTCAAGGTCTCGGCGGCAAAGGTGGTCCTGTCCGGGGAAATGACGGTCAAAGGCCTATCGGAGGAACTCGGC